>JALSIK010000280.1 GCA_026990045.1 Chromatiales bacterium
TGGGCCCCGGGGGCAAGCCCGGCGACGGCTGAAGCCATGACGGTGGAGCACTGGGACGAGGCGCGCGACGGGCCCCTGGGCGAGGCCGCCATGCGCCGCAAGCTGGAGGCGCGCGGCTATGTCGTCCATACTTACGTCTACCCGCCCGGAACGGTCTTTCCCGACCACACCCACGCCGTGGACAAGATCGACGGCGTCCTGTCGGGGCGCTTCCGCCTCGTCCTGGAAGGGGAGGCGGTGATCCTGGAGGCGGGGGACTGCATCGCGGTGCCCGCCGGCGCCGTGCACAGTGCCGAGGTGGTGGGCGCGGAGCCCGTGGTGAGCCTGGACGCGGTGCGCCGCGCCTGAATCGCCCCGGCGGCCCGGCCTGCCGGTTTCAACCCCAGTTCGAGGCCCGCGACGTGAAAGCTTCCTTTTCCGCTCCGCTGTTCGTATTCCTGATCTCCATTTCCTTCGTGCCGGCGGCGGCCGCCGGTCCGCCGCGCGATGCCGGCACGGTGGCCCGCTGCATGCAAAAGGCCATGCCCGTGGCCCAGCGCAAGATGGTGTTGCGCAGCGCCCTGGTCCAGATGCAGGGTAATGCCGCCCCCGCCGGCGCCCAGGCCCGGGCCATGGGGGCGCTGCTCAAGTACGGCACCGGCTGCGGCATGGCCGACCTGCCCTCGGAGCAGGCGCAGGCCGCCGGCAAGCGCCTCGGTGAGCTGCTGGTCATCGAGGCCATCGAGCACTACGTGAACGGGCCCTGAACCCGTTTCCCGCCCGCTCCCGCGGCGGGCTTCCCCGGCCCGGTGTGAACGGCGGGCCGGGCCCGCCCCCCGCGGTCCCTCAGTTGGTGAAGGCCGGCGCCAGGCCGCTGCCCCAGAGCAGGGCCGTGACCGCGAGCAAGCCCACCAGCACCACCATGCCCACGGTGAGTACTGCGGAGGCGAACAGGAAGCCCTGCTCCCGGCTCACCCCCATCATGCGCGGGATCCCGGTGTAGAGCAGGTACACCGTGTAGGCCAGCGCCGCCAGTCCCACCAGCATGTCCAGCCACAGCACCGGGTACACGGCCACGGCGCCGGACAGGAACAGGGGCGTGGCGGTGTAGGCCGCCAGCACGATGGAGCGCTCCAGGCTGGGCTGGGCGCCGTAGGTCCGGGCCATCCAGTGAATGGCCTTGCCCATGATGAATACCCCGGCCAGCATGGCCAGGTAGAACGCCACGGCGATCTGCAATGCGCTCTCCGTGGTCAGGCGCACCGGGTCACCGAAGCCCACCTGCCATCCCACCACCGTGGAGCCGATGAAGGCCGCCACCGGCGGGATGGCGGCGAGCAGGGCCACGTGGGTGAGGTAGCACCGCCCGATGCCGCAGCGTTCTTCGCGGATGACCGCCCATTCCCGGTCGGGATGGGAAAACAGCCCCCAGACGTGGTTGAACACCATCTTCCATATCCCCCCTTGGTCGCTCGGTTTTATGTCCTAATACCACAATGGGGAGGCGATGCAAGTATTTATTTTTTCAATACTTTTTTTGTGGATTCGGGAAGACCCGGGACGCCCGCGCGGGTGCCCCGGCAGCCCCTGGTGCGGGCTGGTTCTCGCCCCGCGCGGGCCGGCCGGCCTATACTTGCGCCAGGCTGCAGGCAGGAGGGTTTCCATGGCCGGGGAATGGGAAGTGGTGTTCAGCGGCCAGGTGGCGGAGGGCCACGACCGGGCCGAGGTCATCGCCAACCTGGCGCGGTTGTTCCGCACCAGCGAGGATCGCATCGCGAGGCTGTTTTCGGGCAGCGAGTTCGTGCTCAAGAGCCGGCTGGACGAAGACACCGCGCGCCGCTACCGGGCCACGGTGCAGAAGGCGGGCGCCCTGTGCCAGGTGCGCCGGCGGGCGGCACCCGGCGCCGCCGCACCGGCCCCGGAGACCGGCGCCGGGCAGAGGGAGCAGGGCGGCGGACCCGCCTGGACCGTGGACCCGCCCGGGGTGGTGATCCTGGAACAGCGGGACAAGCCCGTGCGCGAGGTGGACACCTCGGGGCTGAGCCTGGCCCCGCCGGGTGCCGACATCCTGGAGGCCAAGGGCAAGGAGACCCCGCCGCCGCCCGATACTTCCCACCTCAGCCTGGCCCCGCCCGGGGCCGACATCCTCGGCCGGGATGAGGACGACTGAGGGCGGCCGGCCCCCGGCCTGCGAGCTGTGCGGGCGCAGCGGCGC
>JALSIK010000281.1 GCA_026990045.1 Chromatiales bacterium
GGGCTGCCGGTGCTATGCCGCGGACTTCTCCGACTTCGAGGAGCGGCTGTTTCCGCAGCTCAAGGACGAGGACAAGCGCTACGCCAACCCGGACCCGGAGGTTGACGCTTTGACCCTGGATTCCACGCATTATTTCGGGTTCAACGAAATCTTCATTTGTAAGCGCCACCCGGACGACAAGACCTTCATCGCCGTGACCATCGACGCCGGCGGCACGGGGGAGACGCAGGGCGGTCACGTGGTGGTGGAGTTTCCGGTGCAGGACTACCCGCAGTTTGCGCGGTTCGACTACGTGAAGGAGCTGTTTCGCATCGTGGTGGAGCATTGCCGGCCAAATGAAGCTTACGTATTGTCATACGAATGGGTAGAAAACGTTGGAATTTATACTGAGGACAACTACACCATCGTTCCGCCCGTGGGCTGGTTCACGTGGGTGGCGAACAAGGGCGCGGTGGGGTTTCTGCCGCTGTGGGCGGAGTACGAGGAGGCCGATGACGGTCTCATCGTGTGGTTTTCGCGCGAGCCGGTGTATTCGACGGACGAGGGGGCGCTGGAGAAGGCGCGGGCCTTGCGGGACCGGCTGCACGAGAACGGCTACCTGCCCGGGGACCCGGAGGCGGACCCCTCCAGCGCGCAGGTGGCGGGCCCGTAGGGCGGCACCGCGCAGCGACCTGCCGGCCTGGCGTCCCTTTTTCCTCTTCCGTCGTCCGTGTTCTGTCCTCCGGCCCCGGCCCTGCTGCGCGATGCCGCCGTGGCACGGCGGCGGCTTTCGCGGTGCCCAAGCCGCCCTGCGCTTACTGCGTTTCGCACCGGCCCTTTGGGCCGATGGGTATGTGGTTCCGGGGGACACGCGGGGTGAGGAGAATGTGTAAGATTGCGTGTGCACGGGCGTGGCCGGCGGTGGCGGCCATGGTGATGGCGTTCGCGGGGCCGGCCGTCGCGGCGGAGGGTCCGGTACAGGACATCGTGGAGATGGTGCTCGGGGACAAGCGGACACGCCTGTACCGCACGGCGGACGGCTTCATTTTCAGGGGCATGTTGTGCGCGGACACGCGCCTGTCCGGTATCGGTCCCGTGGTGAAGGTGCTGGAATCCATGAATGTCAGGGACATCGGGGTGCTGCTCGACCGCATTCAGGACAACGTGTGCAAGGTGATTCAGGGTCCCGTGCCGCAGTCCGAGGTGAAGGAGTTCTATCCCGAGGTGCTGCCCGCATCGGCGGCGATGTACCAGGGGATGAAGGTTCTGGGCGAGTGGGACTGCCCGTTGGATGGGGAACCGCAGCGGGCCAGGACGCTCAGGTTTCAAGACCTGTCCGGGAAGCTGCCCGTGGTGATCCGGATCCGGGTACGTGATCCGGGAACCGTGGAGCTCTGGCTGGCGCCGTTCCTGAAGGGGCCGAGCGGGGCCGAGCTGTGGCTGGTGCGTCACGCGGGTGCGGCGTTGAAGTGGCGGGTGGCGGCACGCTGTTATTCGGTGCGGATTTGAATCCGCCCCGACCGGTGCATGGAACGGCCACGGGAGTCGCCCGCGTGTTTCGCGCGAGCGTGGCTGCCGCGGTGGTGGTTCTGGTCGCCGGCTGCGCCGCACCGCCGGCGTTGCGTTGGGCCGACCCCGCCGCGCCGCCGCCGCGCCTGGCGGGATTCGAGGTGCCGCCGCCGCCCGGACGCTGGTACCGGGTGCGGGGCCCGGAGCGCGAAGTGTCCTACGTGCGTTACGGGCGTGCACCGGGCGTGGTGCACGCGGCCCAGGCGGTGCTGCTGCCGCTGCCCTTCACGTACTCCACCGCGGAGGAGTTTGCCGCCGCCCTGGCCCGCCATCGAGCGGGCCCGCTGCCGGACCGGTTCCGGCCCGTGCGCGAGCACAGCGAGCCGGCGACCTGGCGCGGGCTTCCTTGCGTGCGGTTTGCCGTGACGGTGCGGGACCTCGCGGCGCCGCGGCCGGCGGGAAGCGGGCCGCCGGTGCTGGAGATGGCGGGGTTCACTTGTGCGCTGGGGCCGGGCCGGGCGCTGGAGCTCCGTTACAGCCGCCGGGGAACCGGCCAGGGGATGCCGCTGGACCGGCTGGTGGCTTCGTTCGTGGACGGGGTGCGGCCGGTCCGGTGAGATCCCGGCGCCATCACCGGTACCGCCCGGGAGCGCGACCGCGGCCCCTGCCGGTTCCTGCCGGCAGCACGGGCACCGGTGTCGGACGGGTCACGGGCTTGCCCGGCCGCGGGTGTCAGGCCTGGCGGTAGATGAGGCCCGGCCGGATGAGCACCTCGTTCTTCTTGAGCTGGTCCAGTGAGCAGCCCTCCGCATCGCATTCGGCGATGCGGTCGAACACGTACTCCTTGTCCTCGTTGTAGATGGTCTCGGGGATGGGCTTGCCCAGGTGCATGCCCACGGTCCGTGACGGTTTGCGACGTTCCACTTCGGTTACCTCTCGCTCTGTTGTCCAGGTGGCATGGGGACAGGAAAAGTATCGGCCGCCTGTCGCGATCTTTGAACACGGAACGGGGGCAAAGTGCCCCGGGACCGGCCGGAACGCCCGGAATGTGAGTCAGTTGGCAGTTGCCGTGGCGGCCGCGGGGGCGGCCGGCCTGCGGCGGGTCAGGGTCAGGGTCTGGGTGCGGTCCCGCACGCACTGTGCGCCCCGTTTCTTGACCTGGCATTCCAGGGTATGGGGCTTGCTGCGCTGACCCACCTCGACGCTGATGCGCATGCCGCCCAGGTCCTCGCTGGCGACGGCATCCACCTCGCGGGGCTTCACTTCGACCACCTCGTTGACGTAGCGCAGCGTGAAGCGGCCCGAGGCATCGGGGGCCTGGACCGTGGTGCGGGTCACGTAAGTGACGACCGCCGCCGGGGTGGGCCGGCTGCGGGGCCGGGAAACGCACCGGGCGCTCTTGCCGTCGGCGGCGGCCTCGCAGCTGGTCATGCGCGAGGGCAGGAAGCCCACGGGCCGGCCGTCCCGTTCCCAGTGGCTGCCCAGGAGGACGTCGATGGGCCTTGCCGGCGGGGTACCGGGGGAACGGTGAGCCGCACGCCGCAGCCGCGCCTCCATGGCGTGGACCTTGTCCACCGCGCCGTAGTACCCGCCCTCGGCGGCCCGCCGGTACCAGCGCAGGGCCAGGTTCAGATTGCGTTTCACGCCGCGGCCCTCCTCGTAGGCCCGGCCCAGGTAGAACATGGCCCGGGGGACCTTGCGGGCCGCCGCCGACTGCAGGAACCGCAGGGCCTTCGCCGGGTCCGGCTTGACGTCCCGCCCCTCCAGGTACATGACGCCGAGGCTGGTCTGGGCCGAGGGGTTGCCCTTGGCGGCCGCCCGTCCCAGCCAGTCCAGGGCCTGGGGAATGGAGCGGGGCACGCCGTGGCCGCGCTGGTACATCTTGCCCACGTCGTACATGGCCGCGGGATCCCCGGCCTTGGCCTGTTCCAGGCGCTTGGCGAAGCGCTCCGCCAGCACCCAGTCTCCCTGGAACGCCGCCGCCGGGAGGGCGGCCACGGCCAGGATCAGGGCCGGTATCCATCGTCTGTTCATGTCGCAGCTCCGGGTTGACAGCCCCCTTGCGCGGGGCTTCCCTTCGTACTCCCGGACCATCGGCAGGCCCCGGAAAAACTTGAAGCATTTCCGGCAGCAGGGCGCGCGAGTGGCTATAATTGGCACCGCGTATCCCGGAATTTTGCCGCCGGTGGGGATACCCGGTGCTCGGGCCGCCGTCACCGGGGGCCGCACCGGCGCGAGGGCCAGGGAGCATGGATACCCAGACAAGCAGGATTGCCGGTTTCCGGCCGCACCCGGAATTCGTCACCCTGATTCAGACCGTCTACGAGTGCGGCCACGCCTACAGCAGCCAGCTGTCCCGTTTCCAGATCCCGGAAGACGGCGCCATCCGCTGCGTCAAGTGCGTCACCGGCATGCCCCCGGACGTGGAGGGCGAGGAGTTCGCCCGCGTGTGCAACCAGGGCCTGGCGGATCACCCGGTCATCGGCCGCCTGGCCCGCGCCCTGCGCTACCACATGAACCTGACGGAGAAACAGTGCCTGATGGCGGACGCCGCCCGGCCGGAAGTGGAGGAGGCCATTTACGAGGCGCGGGCGGTGCTGGAGGCGGTGGGCCTGGGCTTCGATCCCATGGGTGCCGGGGCGGGCACGGCCGGTGACGCGGCGGCGGCCGGCAACTATCCCCTGCCGGATTTGTCTCTCTTGTAGTAAGGTTGGCACGGGGAGGTGCAGGCCATGATCAACGAGAGACGGCGGATGCGGCGTATCCAGTTCCCGCGTCCCGTGCGGGTGGCGGGTGCCCGGGGCGAGCGGTGGTCGGCCCGGGGGGTGGATTTCTGCCTCGACGGCATCGGCCTGGAGGCTGCCCGCGAGGCCGCTGTGGGCGAGGAAGTGAGCGTCATCTTCAACCTCGCCCGGCCCGGGGGCCGGGCGCGCACGGTCCAGGCCCGCGGCCGGGTGGCCCACTGCGAGCGGCACGGTGCGGCGTACGTGCTGGGTGTCCAGTTCCGGCACTGAGCGCGCGCCCATGACCCAGCGCCGTATCCTGGGCTACCGGCCCCACCCCGCGTTCAAGACCCTGACCCAGGAAATCTACGAGTGCGGGCACGTGCGCAGCGCGCCCACCCGCGAGCTGGAGCACGCCCAGGGGCAGCGCCGGCGGTGCATCAAGTGCAGCCGCGGAATGCCGCCCGATCTCTCGCCCGAGGAAATGGCCCTCCTGCGCCCGGTCCAGAACGAGGCTCCCCTGCTGGCCCGCCTGTGCCGGGCGCTGGCGTTCCATCTCAACGAGACCGAGAGCATGCGGCGCCGGTATGGCGGCGAGTTGCCCGAGGTGGACGCCGCCATCCTCGAGGCCCATGAGGCCCTGCGCCAGGCGGGTTACCGCGTCCAGGCCGCACCCCTGCCGCGCCGCGAGCGCGGGGCGGCGGAGCCGGCAGGTGCGGCGAGTCGGCGCAGGGGGGCAGGCGGGGATTGAGGTTCTGGAGGCCGGGGGCGGTCCGGGAGACTCGCTGGGGAGAAGGGTTTGGGCCCTGCCGCGCCGCGAGCGCGGGGCGGCGGAGCCGGCAGGTGCGGCGAGTCGGCGCAGGGGGCAGGCGAGGATTGATTTTTTGGGCCGGGCGGCGGGTTCCCGGGCTCAGGGCGGGGCTTCTTCCACGTCCACCTCGAATTCCACCCGGTTGTTGCGCCGCGCGATGCGGTTCCAGGTCCCGGCGGTGGTCCGCGGATCCACCGGCGGATAGGACAGGCGCGGGGAGTCGTCCCCGTGCAGCCGGATTTCGGCCTGCAGGCGCCCGCCCGAGGACTCGGGCAGCGCCGCCAGGAACTCGGCGAAGGCCACGGACATGGCCTGGGCCCGCGTCAGCCGCGGGGGCGCGGCCAGGGCGTCCGGGTCGCAGTCGGTGGCGGGAGCCGTTTCCGCGGCCGGGACCAGGGTGCCGCCGGGCGTGCGCCGGAGGCAGAAGCGACCCTGGTGGACGTGAATCAGGATGCGGCCATGGAGGCCGGCCGCGGCGAGCCGGTGGGCCAGCTCGCGCAGGGTCTCCAGGCGTTCGCCGTCCAGGGGAACCTCTCCCCAGGCGTAGAGGCCGCTGGTACGCAGGGCCCAGGTGAGGGCGCGGCCCAGGCGGGCGGTGGCCGGCGGGACCGGCGCGCCGCGACCGGAAGCGGCCTGCTCCAGGCGCTGCGCCAGCTCGCTCACGGTGCGTGCAGCCCGTTCCACCTCCAGCCGCTGGCTCTCGGTGGCCTCACGGTAGAGGTGGTGGACCCACCAGGGCAGCGCCACGGCCAGGACGGCGGCGAGGACCAGCGCGGTCCGGGCGGGACGGGATGCGGCCGGGGCGGGCACCGGTGCCGGCCCGGACCCGGGGGTGGCGGGGGTCCCGGTTGTGGGGGCAGCCACCGGCTCGTTGGCAGGGGCCAGGTGGGACAGGGAAGGCGCGCGCACCGGCTGCGGGCGGGGCTCGTCGAACAGGTGCAGCGCCCGCAGGTTCTCGGCCAGTTCCTCCGGACCCACTTCCTTGGGCAGGACGGCCGCCGCCCCCAGGGCCCGGGCCTGGGCCACGTACTCCTCGTTCTGCTTGGAAGTGTACATGAGCACCGGGATGGCGCCGGTGACGGGATCGGCCTTGATGCTGCGCAAGGCCTCCAGTCCGTCCATGCCCGGCATCATGTGGTCGAGGAAGATGACGTCGGGGCGGTGGCGGCGCAGGTACTCCATGGCCGCCTCGGCCGAGTCGGCGGCGTCGAATGCCAGGCCCAGCTGCTGCAGCAAGCGGCCCAGGGCGAGCCGGGCCACCCGGGAATCGTCGACGATGAGCGCGAGGCGCTGGGCCATGGGGATTCTCTCCGGCCTGGACTCCGCTCCCCCATTATGCCCTGTCCCGGCGCCGGGGACCGTGCCCCGTGCACGCCCGGGCGCTCAGTCGCGGAGCCACCTGATTTCCCGCGCCGTGGCCTCGCCCACCACGCAATGGTGCAGGGTGGGAGGCATGACCGCCCGGCTGGCCGAGACCGGGATGCGCCCGCCCATGATCTCGGCGAAGCGCTGGGGATGGCGGGGCTCGCGCGCCGGCTCGGCGTAGCCGTCTGGCCAGCGGGGCTGGCCGCCGGGCAGGTACTTGTCGGTGGCGCCCAGGGTGTGGAGGATCTCGTGGGCGATGACCACGTTGTTGGTCTCGGCGTGGCGGCGGCCGGCGAAGGCGTTGACCACGCCGATGAGCCCCTTTTCCAGCCCCAGGGAGTGGGCCAGGCGCCGGACGTGGGTCGGGTCGTGGTAGACCACGAACACCCGGATGTCCGGCGCAGGTCCGGGGAAGTTGTCGGCCCGCCAGGCCCACCAGCGCAGGTGCAGGCTCCACGGCATGACCCGCCAGGGGGCGGGGTCGGCCGGCGGGGGCGGCGGCAGGGTGTCCACCTCCGGCGCCAGCTCCACCCGCAACGGGGTGTCGATGTCCACCTCCCAGGCCCGGGCCTCGTCGGCGAAGAACTGCTCCAGGGCCGCGAAGCGGCGCCGCGTCAGGCTCCGGATGTAGGCCGCGGTGGTGGGCCGGCCGTCACCGTTGATGGGGTAGATCACCACCCACAGGGCCGCGTCCCAGTCGGTGGTGCGCAGGCGGGTGAGCCAGGTGCTGGCGGCCACGATGGCCAGGGTGGCCAGCAGCACGAAGATGCGGAGCAGGCGGAACAGTCGGCGCACGTCGTGGATCCCTCGGTCCGGAACTCTGGATAAGGGAACCTATCCCAAAATCGGTTCCCTGTCCCGTGCGCCGTGGGCGGGCACGGGGCCGGCGCGGCGTGAAACATAAAAAATCAATAAAAACAATCAGTTGAATTGACTCTTGCAAGCACGGGCGGGGCCGTCTATGGTTGAGGCTAGCCGTCCGGCCGGCCGTTCCACCGCCGCCAGGCAGCTTGCCCGGTCCCGGCAACACCGGCTCCGTTTTCCAGTGGTACGTGATTGTGCGAAGCCCGTGCGGCGTGCCGTGCCCGGGCCCCATTCCGGTTTCGCTTTTGCCCTCCGGTTGAGCATTGAACTTCTTCGGGGGGTTTTTTTTGCGCGCCCGCCGCCGTTGTGGCCGGCGGCGGGCCGCCCGTGCTATATGAAAGGCATGTCCAGCCGCCAGCCGCACCGCAAGGCCTCCCGGTGAACGACGCCCACGATCTGGAGCTCCTGTTGCGTTCCGGCGTGCCCCTGGTGCAGATGGAGACCCGCCAGGAGCAGCGGGCGCTGGCGCTGCTGGACTGGCTGCAGGGACCCCTGGGCCTGCCGCTGTACCGCTGGTCCGTGACCGAGGGCCTGGCCCGGGTGGTGGGGGGGCTGGCCATGGAGGGCGAGCACCGCGAGCCGCCCGAGGTGCTGGCGCGCATCAAGGAGGGCGCCCAGGCGGGCCTGTATGCCCTGCTGGATTTCCATCCCTACGTGGACGAGCCGGTGCACGTGCGCCTGCTCAAGGACATCGCCATGCGCCACGAGGCCACCCGCCAGGTGCTGGTGTTCATCAGCCACCGCATCGAGCTGCCCGCGGAACTGTCGGCCTGGACCGCGCGTTTCCGGTTGAGCCTGCCCGGGCGCGAGGAACGCCTGCGCATCGTGCGCGAGGTGGCCCGGGAGTGGAAGCAGGCCCATCCCGGGCGCAAGGTGAAGGCCGAGGCCGGGGCCCTGGACGCCCTGGTGGACAACCTGGCCGGGCTCACGCCGGCCGAGGTGCGGCGGCTGGCGCGGCGGGCCATTTTCGACGACGGTGCCGTGACCGGCGACGATGTGCCGGCCGTGGCCGAGGCCAAGCACCGGCTGCTGAACCGCGCCGGCGTGCTGGGCTACGTGTTCGCCACCGAGCGGTTCTCGGACATCGCCGGGCTGGCGGCGCTCAAGCGCTGGCTGGAGCTGCGGCACGAGGCCTTCCGCCGCGGCGAGGGCCCGGACCTGCCGCGCGGCATTCTGCTGCTGGGCGTGCAGGGCTGCGGCAAGAGCCTGGCGGCCAAGGCGGTGGCGGGGACCTGGGGCGTGCCGCTGCTGTCGCTGGACATGGGCGCGCTCTACAACAAGTACCACGGCGAGACCGAGCGCAACGTGCGCGAGGCCCTGGCCACCGCCGAGGCCATGGCGCCGTGCGTGCTGTGGATCGACGAGATCGAGAAGGGCGTGGCCCACGGCGGCGAGGACGGCGGCACCTCGCGCCGGGTGCTGGCGACCCTGCTCACCTGGATGGCCGAGCGGCGGGCGCCGGTGTTCCTGGTGGCCACCGCCAACGACATCTCGGCCCTGCCGCCGGAGCTGGTGCGCAAGGGCCGTTTCGACGAGATCTTCTTCGTCGATCTGCCCGATGCCGCCACCCGCGCCGCCATCTTCGCCATTCACCTGGACAAGCGCGGCCAGGCGCCGGCGCGGTTCAACCTGGAGGAGCTGGCCGCGGCCACCGAGGGGTTCTCGGGCGCCGAGATCGAACAGGTGGTGGTGGCGGCCCGCTACGCCGGCGGCGAGCGCATCCGCCACCAGGACCTCATGGACGCCGTCCGCAAGACCCGGCCGCTGTCGCGGGTGATGGCGGAGCACATCGGCCGCCTGCGGGAATGGGGCCGGACCCGCGCCGTGCCGGCGGGCTGAAGGTGCGGCCTTATCAACCTGTTGAAAAACAGCCTGCTAAGGCGGGGCAGGGGTGCCCCGCCCGCGAATCTAGCGTGTAAACGCTTGATTCGGCGCGTTGAAAAAGGCCAGGACGGCCTTTTTCAACATCCTGTTAGCGCGGCTGCATGCCCCGCACCAGGGGCAGGTCCTTGCGCTGGCCGTACTCCAGCATGGAGCCGTCGTAGACCTTGACCTTGCCGAAGCCCAGCCGGCGCAGGGTGAGCCAGGCACGGGTGGCGCGGTGACCCGAGCGGCAGTAGACGATGACCTCGCGGCCGGGGTCGCCCAGGCCCGCGGCGGCCAGCCGCTTGCGCAGCGTCTCCACCGGCTTCACGACGAAGCCGCGGTCGAAGTCCACCGCCTCGTCCCAGGGAAACCACCGTGCACCGGGCAGGTGGCCGGTGCGCGGCGCCCGCGGGTGGCCGGCGTATTCCTCGCGGCTGCGCACGTCGAGCAGGACCGCGCCGCCGGTCGTCGTGGCCGCGCGCACCGCCTCCAGCCCGGCCACGGTGTCCGCCGCGGCCCGGGCCGGCGCCGGGTAGCGGGCGGGCTCGAACTTCGGCACGTCATTGGTCACCGGCCGGCCTTCCAGGATCCACTTGACCAGGCCGCCGTCCACCAGGGAGCGGCGGGCGTGGCCCAGCCGCTCCAGCTCCCACAGCAGGCGCGCCGCGTTGAGCCCGCCCAGGTCGTCGTAGACCACCACGTGGTGCGAAGGCGAGATCCCCAGGCGGCCCAGGACCCGTGCCACGCCGGCCGGCCCGATGGAGAGGCTCACCCCGCTGCGGGTGCGGCGGTTGAGGGCACCGTAGGGGAGGTGCCGGGCACCGGGGACATGGAACCGGCGGTACTGGAGGTCGTCGGACATGTCCACCACCACCACGCCGGGGTCGCGGTAGTGCTCGGCGAGCCAGGCGGTGTCCACCACCAGCGGCGTGGCCGCGGCGGCGGCGGGCAGCAGGAGCATGAGCAGGAACAGGTGCAACCGGTTCATGGGACCTCCCGTGGTCGTGATTTCGGCTCCGCTGGTGCCGCCGTTACTTGCCACGGCCGCGGCGGCGCGGCTAGTCTTGGGCTGGCAGGCGGGCGCAAACCGGCCTGCCGGCGCGACGAACGAGGTCAGGATGGCGTCGGGACGCATCCTGCCACGGCCTCCGGGGGAGGCGGGAACAGAGTATGGCCCAGGTGACCTGCAAATACCATCCGGAGCGCCCGGCGGTGTGGCACTGCGAGTCCTGCCGCATCCATTTCTGCCTGGCCTGCGTCACCAGCCCGGACCGGGAGGCGGATCCGGTCTGCCCGGTGTGCAGCCGGACGCTGGCGCGGCTGGGGGCCAGTAATCTCATCAAGCCCTTCTGGCAGGACATCTGGCGGTTCTACCGTTATCCCCTGGCCCCGGCGCCCCTGGTGTTCATGGTGGCGCTGGCGGCGATCAATGCAGCGGTGGGGTGGCTGCTGCCGGCCATCGAGTTCATCGTGCCCATCCTGCTGGTCATCGTGTTCATCAAGTACGCCTACGTGGCCCTGGAACAGACCGCGCAAGGCCACATGGCCCCGCCGCCGGTGGACGTGGACACCCTCACCGACGAGCTGGAGCTGCCGTTCAAGCAGATCTTCCTGGTCTTCGCCCTGTTCACCGCCAACATGCTGGCCTACGACGCCGGCGGGGTGACGGCCTTCGCCCCGGTGCTGGTGCTGTCGGTGCTGGCGTTGCCGGCCGGCGTCATGATCCTGGCCACCGAGCACAGCTTCCTGCACGCCCTCAACCCGCTGACCCTGTGGCGGTTCACCCGCGCCATGGGGTCGCCGTACCTGATCCTGTGCGGTTTCCTGCTCCTGCTGCTGGCCGCCTTTGCCACTGCCGCCGAGATCATGATGCGCTTCGCGCCGCCGGTGCTCACCACCTTCATGATCTCGCTGCTGGCCATGTACTTCCTGCTCATCATGTTTCACCTCATGGGCTATGCCATCTACCAGTACCACGAGGACCTCAGCTACGAGGTGGTGGTGGCGGCGCACGAGCAGGAGGAGGCGGGGGACGCCGAGCCGGCCAATCCGGTCCTGGCCCAGGTGGAGATCCTGCTCAGCGAGGGGCGCATGGAAGCGGCAGCAGAGCGGCTCGCCGAGCTGGCCCGGCAGGCGCCCGGGGATCTCGACGTGCGCGAGCGTTACCACCGCCTGCTGCTGGCGCGCGGAGACGCCGCCGCCCTGACCGCCCACGCCGAGGACTACCTGGCCCGGCTGCTGCGCGAGCGCCGTGCCGCCCAGGCCATCACGGCGTACATGGACTGCCAGCGCCTGGATCCGCAGTGGCGCCCGGATGACGCCCGCGTGCGCATCCAGCTCGCGCAGCTCCTGCGCCACGGCAGCCACGGGCGCGTGGCCCTGCGGCTGCTCAACCAGTTCCACCGCGATTTTCCGCGCCACCCGCTCATTCCCGAGGCCTACCTGCTGGCGGCCCAGATCATGTGCGAGAACTTCGGCGAGGACGACAAGGCGCGCCAGATCCTCGGGTTCCTGCAGCAGCACCATGCCGACAGCCCGCACATGGCCGAGGTCCGGCGCTACCTCCAGGTCATCGACAAGGTGCGCCAGGCCTGAACGGCCGGGGGCGGCGGCCCGCGTCAGAAGCGGGCGTGGCGCAGCTGTCGTGCGGCCTCGCTGTCGGGGAACCGGGCCTGCAGCAGCTCCACCAGTTCCCGGGCGCGGGCGGCATTGCCGGCGCGGGCAAAGGCCTTGACCAGGGCCGCCACGGCCTCCGGCAGGCCGGCCGGGGCCGGGGTGTGGTCCAGCAGGTGGGCGAGGATGGCCTCGGCCGATTCCAGCCAGCCGCAGGCGAGAAACCGGCGCATGAGCCTCACGGCCCGCTCGTCCGCCGGCAGGGCCCCGGGGGCGTAGCGCTGCAGGTCCTGGAACACGCGGTGCATGAGGTTCACCGTGTTGTCGTCGTCCTGCTCCAGCTCCAGCACCGCCCGGGCCGCGCGGCGGAACTCCTCGCTCTGCGGCTGCAGCTTGGCCAGGTTGAAGCGCTGGGCCAGCACCTCGGGGTGGCCGGGCCAGCGATGGGCCAGGGCCCCAAGCAGGGCCCGGGCCTGGTCCAGCTCCAGCCGCGCCACGTGCCGGCGCACGGTGTCCAGCCCTTCGCGCAGGGCCTGGTGGGCGGGGGCGGTGTCCAGGTGCTGCAGGGTGACCAGCCCGGGCAGGCGCAGGGCCAGCAGGCCCGCGGCGGCACCCGTGAGCAGGCCGCCCACGTGGGCCAGGTTGTTCATCTGGCTCAGGCCCAGCAGGTAGTCGGCCGCCTCGTAGGCCAGCCACACCGGGAGCACGAGGATCGCCGGCGCAGTGACCGAATCGAAGTACACCAGCAGGAAATAGAAAAAGCGCACCTTGCGCAGCCCGAACAGGGCCAGGTAGGCCCCGGCCAGGCCGGCGATGGCGCCCGAGGCCCCCACCCCCCAGCGGGCGCTGCCCGGCTCCAGCAGGACGAAGAACAGGCCCGAGAGCACCCCGGCGCCCACGAAGGTGGCCAGGGTGGCGGCACGGCCCCAGGTCATCTCCAGGATGAACCCGAAGGTGAACAGGAACAGCAGGTTGAACAACAGGTGCCAGCCGTCGGCATGGAGAAAAAAGTAGGTCCACAGATCGCCGAAGCTGAAGCGGGCGGGAATCAGGCCGAAGCGGTAGGCCGCCACCCGTTCCAGCAGGGCCTCGAAGCGCCGGCGCTGCTCGCGCCAGCGGGCGTAGTCCGCCGAACCGGGGCGGATGATGCTGTCGCTGGCCAGTGCCCGCTGGAAATCGCCGTCGGCCTGCAGGGCATGGAAGGTGGCCACCCGGCCGCGGGCGGGGTCGCGCTGCCACAGTCCGCGCAGGCGGGCGGCGGCCTTGTCGTGGCCGGTGTGCTCCAGGTACTGAAGGTACCGCGGTAGTTCCAGCGCCGGCAGGTCCGAGCGGAAGTAGAAGACGTAGGCCTCTTTCTCGTAGTAGCGGTCCTGGCCCTGGGCCAGCACGTACACCGCCGCCAGCACCAGCATCAGGAGCAGGGTCACCAGCGGCGGGTCGCGCCAGTCGGGCCGCTTGTGCAAGGGAATGATCATCTCACCCGGTGAAGCATAGCGCGGGACCGGCGGCAACGGAGACCCCGAGCCCGCCCGCGACGGCCGTACCGCTGCCCGATGCACGATTTGTGACAGGTTTCACACTTGGCGGCTGTCGGTTTCCGCGCACGGGACGACATTGTGGGCTAGAGTGAATGCGGTGGGGCCGGACGCCCCACCCGCACTTTTCCGAGGAGGGCCCGGGGAAATCATGGCCGAACATGCCGGAGCTGCCCTTGCCGGGGGCGAGATGAGCGGGGCCGGGGTGCCTTTCGGCCATCTGTTGTCCGCCGAGGATCGCCGCCGTCTCATGGCCGCCGGCCGCGTGCGCAGCGTGGCGGCGGGGGCGACCCTGTGCCGCCGCAACGAGGTGGACGGGCGCGCGTTCATCATCGTCCTCGGCGAGGTGGAGGTGGTGGAGCAGGCGGGCGGCCGGCGGACGGTGCTGGCCCGGCTGCGCCGGGGCGAGCTGTTCGGCGAGATCGCGGCCCTGTTCGGCCTTCCCCGGGTGACCGACGTGGTGGTGAGCCGCCCCGCGGTGCTGCTGGAAATCGACGGCCGCGCCCTGGACGAGCTCATCATCGCCCGCAGCCGGTTGCGCCACGCCATCATGCAGCGCTGCCGCCACCGGATCACGGCCACGGCGCTGCGGACCGTGGCCCCGTTCCGGGACCTGCCGCCCCCCGCCCGCGAGCGGCTGGCGGCCGGTGCGGCCTGGGTCACCTTCGCGCCCGGTCGTGACATCGTCCGCGAAGGGGAGGCGGGGGATGGACTTTACGTCATGTTGTTCGGGGCCGCCCGGGTCACGGTCCCCGGCCCGGAGGCGCCGGTGAACCTGGCCCTGCTGCGCCCCGGCGAGTACTTCGGCGAATGGGCGGTGCTCACCGGCGCGCCGCGCGCGGCCACGGTGACGGCCGTCACCCAGGTGGAGGCGCTGCGGGTGGAGCGCGAGACGTTCCTCGCCCTGGCCGACGAGCATCCCGAGGTGAAGATGCAGGTGGAGGCCCTGTGCCGGCGCCGGCACGAGGCACTGCTCTACAGCGGCCGCCATCCGGGCGCCGCGCGCACCGCGCACCGGCTCCTGGCCAGCATCGAGCAGGTGGTGTCGGGGCAGCGCCGCCACCTGTACGGCCTGTAGCGCCGATTCCTTCGCTTTATCTTTTCCCGTGCCCGTGCTTCACTGGCGCCGGCGCCCCGGGCGCGGTATAACAGGCGCGCGGCATGCACCATGCCGCCGAGACAGTCCACAGGGGAGGTTTGCCGCCATGTCCATGCTTCGTCATTCCGGTCCCGTTGCATACTTCGTTACCGTAATGTTTGCCGTGGCCGCCGTGAGCGGTCCTGCCTCCGCGGCCATGGTGTCCACGCCGCAGCTGATGGAAGCGCGGGAGGCCGCAATGGATGCCGCCGCCCGGGCGCGCCTGGAGCGGGGGCTGGTGGAGCTGGGCGTGGAGCCGGCGCAGGCCCGCCAGCGCGTGGCGGCCCTCACCGACGCCGAGGTGGCCGAGCTGGCCGGCCGCCTGGACGAGGCCCCCGCGGGGCAGGGCGACGCCCTGGTGCTCGTGGCCGTGGTGTTCCTGGTCCTGTTGTGGACCGACATCATGGGCTACACCGACATCTTTCCCTTCGTCAACAAGTCGCCGGACGGCCGCCGCGGGCCGGTGGTCACGCCGCGGAATTGAACCGGTGCCGGGGCGCGCGGCGGGCGCGCCCGCTGTACGGGTGGTTCTTGTTGCTGGCGCTGGCGGGCTGCGCTGCGCCGCCCCAGACCGCACGCCTGCTGCAGGAGCCGCCGCGGGATTTGCCGCCGGCGGTGGAGCTGGCGGCGGCGCCGTTCTTTCCGCAGGAGGATTACCAGTGCGGGCCGGCGGCCCTGGCCACGGTGCTGGGCGCCAGCGGGCTCGACATCGATCCCGAGGCCCTGGTGCCCCAGGTCTACTTGCCCGCGCGCCGCGGCAGCCTGCAGCTGGAGCTGGTGGCCGCGGCCCGCCGCCACGGGCGGCTGGCCTACGTGCTGGGGCCGGATCTCGAGGAGTTGCTGCGGCAGGTGGCCGCGGGACACCCGGTGCTCGTCCTGCAGAACCTGGGCACGGACTGGTATCCCGTGTGGCATTTCGCGGTGGTGGTGGGATACGACCTGGCCCGGGGCGAAGTGGTCCTGCGCTCGGGCCGGCGACCGCGGCACCGGGTGGGGCTGGCCCTGTTCGAGCGCACCTGGGGCCGAGGCGGGCACTTCGCCCTGCTGGTGGTGCGCCCGGGCGACTGGGCGCCGGCGTTCCGCCCCGGCGCCTACGCGCGGGCAGTGGTGGCGCTGGAGGCCGCGGGCCGATGGGAGGCGGCCCGGGCCGCGTACGCCGCGGGGCTCCGGCGCTGGCCGGGCTCGGTGGTGCTGGGCATGGGGCTGGGTAACACGCTCCACGCCCTCGGGCGGCGCGAGGCGGCCGCCGCCGCCTTTCGTGCCCTGCTGCAGCGGCGGCCGGATTATGCCCCGGCCCACAACAACCTGGCCCAGGTGCTGCTGGAACTGGGCGAGCTGGCGGCGGCACATGGGCACGCCCGGCGGGCGGTGGCACTGGGCGGTCCCCATGCCGCCGTTTACCGCGAAACCCTGGACCGGATCGAGACCGCGCTGGCCCGCGCCGGGGGCAGATGACGGGCGGAGCGGGGCGGGGTATGATGCACGGCGCCCGTGCCCGTGGCTGCGCCGTTTCACCCCACACGAGGAGACGCCGATGATCGCGAGGCTTGTCACCGTCCTGTTGCCGTTTCTGATCCTGCTGCCGGCCCCGGCCCGGGCCCAGACCCTGGACATCGCGGTCAGCAGTGACGCCGCTCGCTTGCAGTATGGCAGCGATGTGCTGGGTGGATCACTCGGCCGGCTGGAGGGAACCGGCGGCCTGCTGTACAACGGTGACGACGACTTCCTGTTCAACCTGGGACTGCAGGTGCGGGGCGAGAACCTGGATGCCCCGGTCCTGGCCGCGCTGGGCCTGCGGCTGTACGTGGGAGACGCGGGCAACGACAGCGTCACGGGACTGGCGCTGGGCGGGGAACTCACCTTCAGTCCCGATGCGGCCCCGGGACTGGAGTTGGGCGCGTATCTCTATTTCGCCCCCGATCCGCTGGCCTTTTCCGACATCAGCGGCCTCATCGACTGGGGGGTGCGCGTGGGTTACCAGATCATCCCCCTGTCCACGCTGTACGTGGGTTACCAGCGGGTGGCGGTGGACCTGGAACGGGGCGGGGAGTACGAGCTGGATGACAGCGTCGTCGTGGGCCTCCGCCTCGCGTTCTGAGGATGCTCTGCGGCGGCAACGGCCCCGCCCGCGCCGCCCGCGGGCGGGGCCGCCGGTCATGTCCCGGGCAGCCTACTTGGCCATTTCCTTGAGGGCCTTGAGGGCCTGGATCTTGACCACGTTGCGGGCCGGCTTGGCCTTGAACACGGTGGGTTCGCCGGTGAAGGGATTGATGCCCTTGCGCGCGCGGGTGGCGGGCTTGCGCACCACCTTGATCTTGAGCAGCCCCGGCAGGGTGAAGATCCCGGCCGCGTTGCGGCGGATGTGACCGTTGATGACTTCGGCCAGGCTGTCGAAGACCAGGGTGATCTCCTTGCGGCTGAGACCGGTGCGCTCCGCCAGCTCGCGGTAGAGGGCGGACTTGGTCAGGGGTTCCTTGATGGCCTTGACGCGGGCCGGGGCGGCGGCCTTCTTCGCGGTCTTCTTCTTTGCGACCTTCTTCTTGGTCGTCTTCTTCTTCGCCGCTTTCTTCTTGGCTGTCTTTTTCTTCGCTGCCATGGTGACTCCCGTATTGATGTTTGAGTATGGGAATGGAATTCACTATACAATAGCATAAACCCGCCGGATGTGGAGTCGTGATGGGGTTTGCGCCCCGGGAAAAAGGCCGTTTTCCGCTGTGTGTCGGCATCGTGTCCGACACCCATGGCACCCTGGACGAGCGGGTGTGGCGGCTGCTGGCGGACTGTGATCTCATCGTGCACGCCGGTGACATCGGTGCCGGGGCCATCCTCGAGCGGCTGGAATCGCGCGCGCCGGTGGTGGCGGTGGCGGGCAACAACGATGTGCCCGGCAAGTGGAACGGGGATCACAAGCGGCTGGCCGCCCTGACCGCCGCGGCCCGGGTGGATCTCCCCGGTGGCACGCTGGCGGTGGTCCACGGTCACCGGCATGGGCCGCCTGCACGGCGCCATGCGCGGCTGCGCGGAACTTTTCCACAGGCCCGGCTGGTGGCCTACGGCCACAGCCACCGGCTGGTGATGGACACCGGTGCGACCCCCTGGGTGGTCAATCCCGGCGCGGCCGGCACCCGGCGCACCGGCGGCGGGCCGTCGGCGCTGTTGCTCCACGTCACGGCGGGCGGGTGGCGGCTGGTCCCGCACCGGTTCGACCTGCCCGCCGTGGCCGCGGCATGCTGAACGGCGTGTTCGTCTGTGACCTGGCGCAGCTTCCACCGGGCGGTGCCCGGGGCTTCACGGTGCAGACCTCCCGGGGGACCCTCGATCTCATCGTCCTGCGCTGGCAGGGCCGGGTGCTGGCCTACGAGAACCGCTGTCCCCATACCGGGGTGAACCTGGACTGGGTGCCCGGGCAGTTCATGGATGCCCCTGGCCGCCATCTCCAGTGCGCCACCCACGGCGCCCTGTTCCGGCCCGAAGACGGCCGTTGCGTGGCCGGGCCCTGTGCCGGCGATGCCCTGCGCGCCCTGCCGGTGCAGGTGGAAAACGGGGCGGTGTGGCTGCCGGAGATGGACGGATGAGGTTTTGCTTCGCCCGGGACGATGCGCTACCGTTGGCGGGGAGTACCAGCCCATGAGCCAGCATTCGCTTCTCTTTGCCTTGCGCGGCGCCCTCGTTGCAGTGGCGTGGCTCGCCATGACGGCGGCCGCCGCCGAGACCCTCTACGTCACCGACACCCTGCGGGTGGGGGTGCGGCCGGAACCCAGCGCGCGGGTGGCGCCCACCCATGTCATCACCACCGGCGCGGCGCTGGAGGTGCTGGACCGCCAGGACGGCTTTCTCCGCATCCGCACCCCGGAAGGCGTCGAGGGCTGGATCAAGGCGGTCTACGCGGCCGGGTCGCCCCCGGCCCGCCAGCAGCTCGCCGCGCTGCGCGAGCGGCACGCGGCGCTGGAGACCCGGTTCAAGGAGCTGGAGGCCAGCCTGCAGGCGGCCCAGGACGGCAACCGCACGCTGGCGCAGGAAGTGGAACGGCTGCAGGCGGAGAATCTCGAGCTGCGCCTGGAACTGGCGCGATCACAGGGAAGCGGCCGGGTTCCGCGCGGGGCCGGGCCGCAGCGGTCGTTCCTCGCCATCCCGGCGGTGGTGGCGGCAGTGGTCGCCGCCTTCGGCCTGGGCTATTTCTGGCACCACTGGCGGACGCGGCGTTTTCTCGGCGGTCACCGGCTGTAGCCGTGCCGGCGCTGTGCGGCGGTGGCGGCCTCTGTGCGGGGTCACCGCTTTCTCGCCCCTCGCCCCTCGCCCCTCGCCACTCGCCACTCGCCACTCGCCACTGACTACGCACACAACGCAGCGACGATCTCCTTCAGCGCCTGGTCCTGGGTCAGGACCTCGTCGGTGAGGGTGAGCACGGCCTCCTCTTCCAGTCCCAGCGCCCCGAGCAGCGCCGGCGGCAGCTCCTCGCTGTCGGCGTCGGACAGATCGTGGGCCTTGAGCAGCCGGTCTGCCAGCAGCACGATCTGGACGTAGCGCAGGTGGTCCCCGCGATAATCGATGTCGTGGTGATGGCGTACCGCGGCAGTGACTTCTCCGGGCATCTTCCACGCCTTCATGAGCAGCTCGCCCAGCTCCGTGTGTTCCACGCCCAGGAGCTGGTGCTCCAGCTGTCGCAGCGGCACCTCCGGCCGGACCGTGGCCACCTTGGTCAGCCAGAAGAACTCGCTGGGAAAGAGCTGGTGCAGGACCATGTAGCCCAGATCGTGCAGCAGGCCGGCCAGGTACGCGGTACCCGGCTTGACGTCCAGCTCCCGCGGGACCGCCTCCCCCAGGCGCTGGGCCAGGGTGGCCGTGTAGGTGGCGTGTACCCAGAACCGCTCCCGCCCCAGGGGACCGCTGGCCGGCATGGCGCAGTGGCCGGCCAGGGCCAGGCCCAGCGCCAGGTTGACCACGTTCTCGAACCCCAGCACCCGGAACACCGCGTCCTCGATGGACTTGATGTTGCCGGACTGGCCGAAGAAGGCCGAGTTGGCGTAGCGCACCACCTGCGCGGCCAGCGCCGGGTCCTCCGCCACCACCTCGCTGAGCTGGGCCACGGTGGTGTCGGGGTCGTTGCGCATGTGCAGGATCCGGGCCGCCAGGTGGGGCATGGGCGGGAGCTGGTCGAGTCGCTTGACCGCGGCGCGCAGGTCCAGCCGCGGCATCTCCCCCGAGGCCGTGGGCGGTGGGACGTCCTCGCCCCGCGGATCGGAGATGGAGCTGCCGATGAGCAGGTGATCGGCCAGGAGCTGGACGTGGGCGGCGTCGAACCGGATGAGCCCCGAGTTGTCGGGGCTCAGGAAGTGGATGTGATCCTGGTCGCTGAGCATCACGTCCACGATGATCTGGGGGTTGCACAGGTCGCCCACGGTTTCCGGCGTGGCCGATTCGCAGGCGGCCAGCAGGGCAGCGCGCCGGTCCGGATCCATGGGGGCCAGGTGCCGGTGCAGGAGCTTGTTGAGCCGGTCCAGGTTGAGCACGCGGCTGGCCGGAAAGATGGGCAGGACCAGGCCGGCCTCGTCCTCCAGCAGCTCCAGCGTGGCCAGGTTCTCCATGGCCACGGTGCGGGTGAGCCACTGGCCGCTGGCGGTGCGGCCGGGGGCGGTGATGGTGGAATAGGGGATGTTCTGCTTCTCCAGCAGCAGCTTGATGAGACTGGTGATTGCCATGTGACGTCCTTTGGTTCTTATTGTTTTTACTTGGGAAAGACACCGAAACCGTGCCCGGGTTCCGGTTTCCACCCATGCCTTATATAAAGATATACCATGGCGATGGGGGACGCTACCAGCCGTCCCCGCCGCTGGGGCGCGGTGGCCCCGCCCGCGAACCCCGGGCGCGCCGGCGAAGATTCGGGGACGCCCCCGGTCCCCGTCCTGTTAGGATTATGATGGAGCCCGGGGCGGCGACCGCCGTCCCCCACCGGAACAGCGAGGCCACATGAGCGAACGGACGTCCCTGGATGCAGAACGCCTCAGGCGGCTGGAGCCGTTGTCGGCCCTCTCGCCCCAGCGCCTCCAGGAACTGGTGGCCCTGTCCACGGTGGAACGGCTGGGCATGGGCGTGAGCGTGTTCCGCGAGGGGGACGTGGACAACCAGACCATCTACCTGCTCAGCGGAGACGTGCAGCTCACGTCCTCGGACGGCAGCGTGGACCGCCTGCTGTCGGCCCGCTCGGAGGCGGCCCGCTTTCCCCTCGACGACAGCCAGCCGCGCCAGTCCTCTTGCACCGCCCTGTCCAACATCGAGATCGTGCGCATCGACAACAGCGTGCTGGACTACATGATGATGTGGGACCAGCTCGCCGGCGTCGCCGGGGTGGACCTGGCGCCACCCCCGCCCGCAGCCTCCCGCGCTCCCGCCGCCGGCGGCACCGCTGCACGGTCCGCCGCCCACGGGCCGGCGCCGGCGGAGACACCGGCGCCGCCACCGCGGCCGCCCTCCGGCGCGCCATCGGCATCGGTGCCGCGCCCGCGGCAGAAGCCCGGCGAGTGGATCCGCAAGATGCATCACATCATGGCGTTCAAGAACCTGCCGCCGGCCAACGTCAAGGCGCTGCTGGAGAAGATGGAACGGGTGCCGGTGAAGGCGGGCGAGGTGGTGGTGCGCCAGGGCGACCCGGGCGACTACTACTACGTGCTGGTGGACGGCGAGGCCGAGGTGACGCAGACCATCCAGCTCGCCACCCTGCGCCCCGGGGCGTCGTTCGGCGAGGAGTCGCTGGTGACCGACAGCGCCCGCAACGCCACCGTCACCATGAAGACCGACGGCGCCGTGATGCGCCTGTCCAAGCAGGACTTCGATGCGCTCCTGCGCGAGCCCATGCTGGATCGCATCGCCCCCGACGATGCCCGCGAGCAGGTGAAGAACGGCGCGGTATGGCTGGACGTGCGGCACGCCTCGGAGTACCACCACGGCCACTTCCCCGGGGCGGTCAACCTGCCCCTGCACGAGCTGCGCCAGCGCATGGACGAGCTGGACCGCGACGTGCACTACATCTGCTGCTGCCGCACCGGCCACCGTAGCTCCGCGGCGGCCTTCCTGCTGGTGCAGCAGGGCTTCCGCGCCAGCGTGCTCTCCGGCGGCCTCCAGGTCATGCCCCAGGACCTGGTGCGCGGCGGCTGAGCCTCAGCCCGGCGGCCAGCGCATGGGCCGGCCGGCCAGCAGGTGCAGGTGGAGGTGGAACACCGTCTGGCCGCCGTGGCGGTTGCAGTTGAGCACCAGGCGGTAGCCCTCGCCGGCCACGCCCAGGTCCCGGGCCAGCCGGGCCGCGGTGTGGATCATGTGCCCGGCCAGCGGCGCGTCCGCCGCGCCCAGCTCGTCCAGGGTCGCGATGTGGCGGCGGGGGATGATCAGCACGTGGTGCGGGGCCTGGGGGGCGATGTCGCGGAAGGCCACCACCTGGTCGTCCTGGTGCAGCACCTCGCTGTCGGTCTCGCCGCGGGCCACGCGGCAGAAGATGCAGTCGGAGTTCATGACAGTGCGTTTCCTGTCCCGGCCTGGTGGATGCCGGAAATCATAACCCATCCGTCCACTCGCCCCTCGCCACTCGCCACTCGCCACTCGCCCCTATCATGGAGCCGGATTGGGCTGGCGGCGGTGGATGGCCTCGATGCCCTCCAGCACGGCGTCGGGCAGCGTCAACCGGGCGCTGGCGAGGTTGGCCTCCAGCTGGTCCATGCGCGTGGCGCCGATGATGACGCTGGTGAGAAAGGGCCGGCCCAGCGCCCAGGCCAGGGCCATCTGCGCCGGGTCCAGGCCGTGCGCGCGCGCCAGCTCCACGTAGGCCCGGGTGGCGGCCTCGGCCTCGGGCGAGGAGTAGCGCGTGTAGTCGGGCCAGCGCGTCAGCCGCGCCCCGGGCGGACGGGCGCCGTCGAGATACTTGCCGGACAGCACGCCGAAGCCCAGCGGCGAGTAGGCCAGCAGGCCGCAGCGCTCGCGCAGCGAGACCTCGGCCAGACCCACCTCGTAGGTGCGGTTGAGGAGGCTGTAGGGGTTCTGCACCGAGACCACCCGCGGCAGGCCCAGGCGCCCGGCGGTGTCGAGAAACCGCATCACGCCCCAGGGCGTCTCGTTGGACAGGCCGATGCAGCGGATGCGCCCGGCCTGCACGTGGCGGTCGAGCGCCGCCAGGGTCTCGGCGATGGGTGTGAAGTCGTCGGGCTCGGCCTCGGCGTAGCCCAGGCGGCCGAAGAAGTTGGTGCGCCGCTCGGGCCAGTGGAGCTGGTAGAGGTCCACGTAATCGGTCTGGAGGCGTTCGAGGCTGGCCGCCAGGGCGGCGTCGATGTGCTCGCGCACGTAGCGGGTGCGGCCCTCGCGGATGTGGTCGATCCAGCCCTCGCCGGGGCCGGCGATCTTGGTGGCCAGGATCACCCGATCGCGCTCGCCGCGCCGCTTGAGCCAGCGGCCGATGATGGTCTCGGTCCGCCCATAGGTGGCCGCCTGCGGCGGAATGGGATAGAGCTCGGCGGTGTCGATGAAGTTGACCCCGGCGTCGAGCGCGGTGTCGAGCTGGGCGAAGGCCTCGGCCTCGGTGTTCTGCTCGCCGAAGGTCATGGTGCCCAGGCAGATGACGCTGACCTCGATGCCGGTGTCGCCCAGCGGCCGGTACTCCATGCGGTCCTCCTTCAGGTGAACAGGGCCAGCACCCCGGTGTAGCCGTAGAGCCGGTCGCCCGCGATCTCGCCGTTGGCATAGAAGCCGGCCACGGGCACGTCGCCCAGCTCCTCGCCCAGGTAGCGCAGTTCCCGCCCGGGCTCGCCGAACATGTGCTGGCCGCGGCCGACGCAGGAAAAGTACAGCCCGCCGCGGGCCGGCGCCGGCAGCCGCTCGCGCAGCCGCCGCACCATGCGGCGCAGGTCGGCGGCGGCGCTCTCCGCGTCGCGGCGGCAGAACATGAGCGTCGCCCCTTCCTCCAGGTGCTCGCCGACGCCCACGATACCCTGCTCCACGTCGAGGCTGATGAGGTTGCGCACCAGGTAGTCACCGGTGTCGGTGCCGTGCACGGGGAAGCCCACGAAGATGTAGCCCCCGAGGCGGTGCAGGTTGTGGGCCAGCAGCTCGCCCACGTCCTCGCGCAGCACGTCCAGGGCCGGCCGGCCGTCGAGCTGCAGGAGCAGGTTGCCCTCGCAGCGGGTGATGGTGCGCACCGGGCCGATGGGCGTGCAGCCCTGGGTGAGGCCGGTGAACACCGGGATCCCGTCGTCCAGCAGCACGCCGGACAGGCCGCCCTCGCACAGGGCGTTGGCGAGCTGGAAGTGGTAACCGCGCGACGAGCTCAGGCCGCCGCACAGGTAGCCGTTGCCCAGCCGCCCGGGCAGCTCCCGCACCAGGCGCGGCACCTGCGGGTTGCGGGGATCGCCGTGGACCACGGCGAACTGGACGCCGGCGGCGGGAAAGGCCGCCGCCTCGGCCGCCGCCGCGTCCTCGAACACGCGGAAATGGTCGCGCGGCAGGTCGGTGACCAGCAGGACCAGGGCCGGGGCGTCGTAGTACTCGGTGCCGGTGGCGCAGATGCCGTAGCCCACGGTGCCCACCCAGTCACGCACGGGGGTGCCCTCCTGCAGGTAGCGCAGCAGGTGGCCCAGGTCCGAGGCCAGGGCGTCGGTGGCATAGACGAAGCCCAGGGAGGCCTCGGGCGGCAACGCCGGCAGCCGGCCCAGGCAGTCGTCGGCCGCCGCCAGCCAGTTGCGCTTGCCGCTGTGGGCGAGAAGGAATCGTTCCATGGGTCGCACCCGCTCCGCCACGGGGGCCCCATGCTAGCACGCCGGCGGCGGGAACGGGGGCGGGCGCCTCCGGTACAATGGCGGGATGCCGCCGCAAGCCGCCATGACCGACATCCCGCGCGTGGGCTTCGTCAGCCTCGGCTGCGCCAAGGCCACGGTGGACTCGGAGCGCATCCTCACCCGCCTGCGGGCCGAGGGTTACGCCATCGTGGGCCGCTACGACGAGGCCCACCTGGTCATCGTCAACACCTGCGGCTTCATCGACGCGGCGGTGGAGGAGTCCCTGGCCGCCATCGCCGAGGCCCTGGACGAGAACGGGCGCGTGGTGGTCACCGGCTGCCTGGGCGCGCGGGCGGAGGTGATCCGCGAGCGCTTTCCCCAGGTGCTGGCGGTCACCGGTCCCCACGCCGAGGAGGCGGTGATGGCCGCGGTGCACGCCCACCTGCCGCGGCGCCACGACCCGCGCCTGGACCTGGTCCCCGCGGGCGGGATCCGGCTCACCCCGCGCCATTACGCCTGGCTCAAGATCAGCGAGGGGTGCAATCACCGCTGCACCTTCTGCATCATCCCCGCCCTGCGCGGGCGCCTGGTCTCGCGCGATCCCGGCGCGGTCCTGGCCGAGGCCGAGACCCTGGTCCGGGCCGGCGTGCGCGAGCTCATGGTCATCGCCCAGGACACCGCGGCCTACGGCGTGGACCGCCGCTACCGCCACGGCTTCTGGAACGGGCGCCCGGTGCGGGCCCGCATCACCCACCTGGCCCGTGCCCTGGGCGGCCTGGGGGCCTGGGTGCGCCTGCACTATGTCTATCCCTATCCCCACGTGGACGAGCTGGTGGAACTCATGGCCGAGGGCGTGGTGCTGCCCTACCTGGACGTCCCGCTGCAGCACGCCAGCCCGCGGATCCTGCGTGCCATGCGCCGGCCCGCCGATGCCGGGGACATGCTGGAGCGCATCGCGGCCTGGCGCCGCACCTGCCCGGAGCTGACCCTGCGTTCCACCTTCATCGTGGGCTTTCCCGGCGAGACCGAGCGCGAGTTCGAGACCCTGCTGGCGTTCCTGCGCGAGGCCGGGCTGGACCGGGTGGGGGCGTTCGCCTATTCGCCGGTGGAGGGCGCGGCGGCCAACGCCCTGCCCGGCGCGGTCCCCGAGGCGGTGAAGCAGGAGCGGCTGGAACGGCTCATGGCGGTGCAGGCGGAGATCTCCGCCCGGCGCCTGCAGCGGCGGGTGGGCACCCGCACCACCGCGGTGGTGGACGCGGTGGCCGGCGACGGGCTGCGCCTGGGCCGCAGCCCGGCGGAGGCGCCGGAGATCGACGGCGTGATCCGGATCCACGGTTGCGATGCCGCGCCCGGGGAACGGGTGGAGGTGGAGATCACCGGCGCCGATGCCCACGACCTGGAGGCCCGGCCGCTGGTTCCGGCGGCCGCCGCGCCATCAGGATGCTGAAAAAGGCGTCCTGACTTTTTCCGGCGGACTTCGCGCGCGAGCGTGCTGTCTTCCAACAGCCCGCCAGGAGTGTGATCGCGATCCCAGATTCCCCCCGGGGCCGCTGGCACCGCGGTTCGATAACCCGTATTGAAGTGACGTCACCGCGAGGCCCCGGTTTTTGCCCGGGGGAGGCCATGACCCACATGCTCCTGCTCACCACGCCGGCACAGCATGCCGCCGACAATCCCGCCGTGGAGCGGGATCCCCGGCGCCTGCGCCAGTGGCTGGCGGCGCTGCCCACGCTCAACGTGCTGGAGACGGTGCACCGCCTGCAGCGCGTGCTCACGCCCTTCAACGAGCTGGCCCTGGACGACGAGCGCCGGCTGCGGCTGCTGGAGACCTACCGCGAGTCGCTGGAGTCCATCCTGTTCGAGTACGACGACCTGCGCCTGCGCCAGCTCGCCATCCCCGCCGACCAGCGCCATGCCGTGGCCCAGGACATCATGTGGCTGTACCTGGAGCTGGCCAGCGGCTACAAGATCGTGCTGCGCCACCAGCACGAGGCGGGCCGGACCCTGCGCCGGCACGGGCCCATGCTGCTGGCGGCCTTCCGCGCCGCCGAGGCCATGGCCCAGGCGGTGCTCTACGCCTACCGCGCCCACGAGCCGGTGCCGCCGCTGGTGCTGCTGGAGCTGCACCAGATCTATCACCTGGCCCGTGCCCACCAGGCCCACACCCGGACGGTGCGCGCGGCCCGCGGCGAGTACCGGCGGCCCACGCTGCAGGCCCTGTACCAGCGCCTGCTGTTGATCCTGGCCGCCGACGGGGCCGGGCTGGCCGGCAACGAGCTGTTCGAGACCTGGCTGCTGCTGGAGGAGTTCTGCGGCGAGGATTTCCTGGCCCGCGAGGACGCGCCCGCCGGCGGTTGGGCGGTCAACTGGATGGAGGACGCCCCGCCCCAGGTGCTGGAAGCGGCACCGGCGGCGGACACCCGCTGGGTGTTCGACCTGGCGCCGGTGATGGAGCACGTGGAGCAGTGGTGCCGGGCGCGCGAGGCCGAGGCCGGCGGGGCCGCCCTGGGCCGCCAGGAGGTGCGGCTGCTGCGGCGCCTGCTGCGGGCGCTGGAACGGGGCGGGGCGCCGGAGACCGGGGCCGGGCGCGCGGTGCGCCTGCTGGTGGGCCTGCCGCGGCTGGCCCGGGCCCTGGGGGAACCCGGCTGGCTGGAGGCGGCGGCCACGGTGGAGGTGCACGGCGGCATCGAGGTGCGGGCGGTGGAGGCCGACGGCGAAAGCCCCTTCGCCGGCGGCGACTGGGTGCTCCACCCCCTGGCGGGGGGACGCTGCCGCCTCGAGGCCGGCGGCGCGGAGCTGCCGCCCGGCTGCGGGCCCGGCCAGCTGGTGGGGGTGCTGGACATGTCCGCGGGCGAGCCCGCGCTCACCGTGGCCCTGGTGGAGGAAGCGGCCCGCGACGGCGGCGGCGCGAGGCTGGAGGCCAGCCTGCTGGACGGCCCGCCCACCGCGGTGCGCCTGCACGGCGCCGGCCCCCAGCAGTGGGGCCTGTACCTGCCGCGCGACCCCGCGGCGCGGCGGCCCGCCACCCTGCTGGTGGAGCGCACGCTCCACCTCAACGGCCAGGCCCTGGAGGTGGACGTGGGCGGCCAGACCTACCGCGTGCGGCCGACGGCCACCATCACCGAGACCCCGGCCATCCGCCGGTTCTCGTTCAGCGTCGTGCGCGAGTAGGACCGCCGCCCCCGGCGCGGAGGCGGACGCGCCGTGCCTACCAGATGTACTGGAACCGGGTGGAGACGGCCTTGCCCGAGTCATAGGCCAGGGCCGTGGGTGCATCCAGGCGGGTGTCGATGTAGTTCACCATCAGGCGCATGCTCCGGTCGAGGTAATAGTTCACGCCGAGGGTCGCGTTGGTGCCCTTGCGGCCGCCGTTGTTGTCGATGCCGTCGAGCACGCTGTAGCGGGCCACCAGTTCCCAGGCGCCGGCGCCGGACCGTGGCTTCACCCGGCCGAACCTGCCCTGCTTGTAGGGCCGTGATTCACCGGTGATGAACCAGCTGCCCAGCACGTAGTAGCCACTGAAGTCCGCGCCCGGGCTGGTGTCGGCGGAGTCGACGCTGGCGGTGTAGTATTCGCCCTGCAACGAGAACGGCCCCATGACCATGGCGGCTTCCAGGTTGGTGATGCGCAGGCTGTCGGCACTCGACAGCGCATAGCTGGTGACGATCTTGTCGGCCGTGTGCACCTCGGCCCGCTCCTTGAACTGGTAGCCGTTGCTGCCCAGGTCGCGGCGGCTGTACCCCAGGCCCAGGTGCAGCACGCGCGCCGGGGCATGGACGGGCGTGAACACCAGGCGTCCGGTCACGGCATAGAGTTGCCGGTTCCCGTTGAGGGCGTCGTCGCCGTCACTGAACAGCCCCGCCCGCCAGCCGAAGGTCTTGTTGCCGCCCTTGAAACTGATCCCGATGTTCCGGCTGGGGGCGAAGGCGTCCGTGACCATGGCGCGTTCGATGGTGGAGATGTACTTGGAGCTGGTCAGTTCCTCCAGTCCCATGGGCTCCTTGTGCTGGCCGATGGTCATGGTCACGCTCTCCCCCTTGCGCTGGATGTAGGCGTCCTTGATCTTGGCCTTGGCGCTGCCGTCGAAGTTGATCTGGAGCTTACCCTTCCAGCGCTTGTCGAGCTGGCTGGTGACGGCGATGCGGGCCCGGCGGATCTCGGTCTGGCTGCCGCCGGCGCCCCCGTTTGACGCATTGTGCGCCTGGTCGAAGCGGTCCCAGTCGTACATGAGGCGGCCGTTGATCTTGAAGGCGCTCTCCCCGCTCCTGGCCTTGAGCGTGCCGTGCTTGACCACGGCACCCTCCGCGGCCAGCACGGAACCGGATGCCGCCAGCATGACGGAAATGGCAATCAGCGATTTGTGCATGTCGTCGTTCCCCGAACGTGAGTCGTTGTCGTTGCGGCCATGCCGTGATGGCCGAATGGCGAACGGGAGGATGCCCCGCGCGGATGACCCGCGCGTGACCGCACGGTGACAGTCGCATGACGGCTGCTCACGCCCCGTCCACCATGGGCTTCGGGGCATGGCACGGGCACCGGAGGCGGGGGGAGGCGGGGGGAGGCGGGAGGGGAAGGGCGGGAAGGATCCGGCCGGGCGTCGCCCGGGAGGACACCGGCCGGCCGCGGGCGGCGCCGGGATGCCTGCCCGCAATGTGACGCCGTTTTCACAAAGTGTTCATCACGGGATCACCTGCGGCGGCCATCATCCCCCGCGACTGGAGACGCAAACCAAGACCGTTGGAGGGGAACCATGAAACATTCCAGGACCATGATCCTTGCCCTGGCCGCGGTGGGCGGCGCGGGCCTGGGCGGCGCCGGCCACGCCGGGGAGGCCGAGACTCCCGGCTACTGGTACCACGCCGGCCAGGCCGCCGTGGCCCGGCTGGCCTCCCGGCGGCCCGGACAGGGGCGGGCGAAAAACGTCATCCTGTTCGTCGGTGACGGCATGGGAATCAGCACCGTGACCGCGGCCCGTATCCTCGAAGGCCAGCTGCGTGGTGAGTCCGGCGAGGAGAACGTGCTGAGCTTCGAGACGCTGCCTTACACCGCCCTGGCCAAGACCTACAATACCAACCAGCAGACTCCCGATTCGGCGGGTACCATGACGGCCATGATGACCGGGGTGAAGACCAAGGCCGGGGTGATCGGCGTGGATCAGACCGTCGCCCGCGGCGACTGTGCGTCCAGCCGCGGCAAGGAGCTGGTCACCTTCCTCGAGCAGGCCGAGATGGCCGGCAAGGCGACGGGGGTGGTCACCACCGCCCGGCTGACCCACGCCACGCCCGCGGCGACGTATGCGCACACGCCCGAGCGCAACTGGGAAGACGACCACGACCTCACGGCCGAGGCACGGGCCAACGGGTGCAAGGACATCGCCCGCCAGCTCATCGAGTTCCCCCATGGCGACGGCATCGAGGTGGCGTTGGGTGGGGGACGGCGCAGCTTCTGGCCCCGGGACCTGGCCGACCCGGAGGATCCCGGCAAGACCGGCGAGCGGGACGACGGGCGCAACCTGGCCGAAGAGTGGGTTCAGCGTTACGAGCAGGCCGCCTTCGTCTGGAACAAGGATCAATTCGATGCCGTTGACCCGCGCCGGGTGCGGCACCTGCTGGGCCTGTTCGACCGTTCGCACATGGAGTACGAGGCCGATCGGGAGTACGACACCGGCGGGGAGCCCTCGCTGGCGGAGATGACCGGCAAGGCCATCGACATCCTGGCACAGAACCGCGAGGGCTATTTCCTGATGGTGGAGGCCGGGCGCATCGATCACGGCCATCACGCCGGCAACGCCTACCGGGCGCTGACCGACACCATCGAGCTGGCCGAGGCGGTGAAGACCGCGCTGGCCAAGGTGGATCGCGAGGAGACGCTGATCATCGTCACCGCCGACCACAGCCACGTGTTCACCATCGCCGGATATCCCACCCGCGGCAACCCCATCCTGGGCCTGGTGGCGGGCAACGACAGCCGCGGCGAACCCACGGGCGAGCCGGCGCGCGCCGCCGACGGCCTGCCGTACACCACCCTCGGCTACGCCAACGGCCGCGGCTTCGCCATGCTGGAGCGCGGCGGAGACACCCGCTACGGCGAGCCCATCGCCACCGGCCGGCTGGTCGATCTCTCCGGCTTCGACACCGGGGACGAAGGCTTCCACCAGGAGGCCCTGGTCCCGCTGGGCGCGGAGACCCATGCCGCCGAGGACGTGGCCGTGTATGCCGGCGGTCCCGGCGCGTGGCTGATGCGTGGCGTACTGGAACAGAACGTGATTTACCACGTCATGGCCCGCGCCGCGGGCATTGCCGGCCGGTGGGATCGTGACGAGGGCCGATGGCGCGCGCGGGATTGAAGGAGAAAACGGCGGCAGGGATGCCGCACGCGCCCAGGGCCCTGCTCCGGCAGGGCCTTTTTTTGCGGCGGATCTTCGTATCCCGGGACAGGAGGGCGGGAGCGCGGGGAACAGGCATGGCGGCGAGGCCGCCCCGCCGCCCTGGATCCGGCATCTGGGATCTGAATTCTGAGGCCGGGCTCAGCCCGGCGCGGCGGCGGCGATGTCCTTGAGCCGCGAGCGCAGGCCGGCCCAGCCCATGCCCAGGTTCACCGCCCGGGTGGTGACCAGCACCACCAGCAGGTCGGGGCGGTCGGGCACCGCGCTGATGAAATGAAACACCCCGCCGGTGGCGAACTGCATCTCGTGCAGGCTGTGCCGGATCGCCTCGCCCTTGGCCTGTCCCAGCATCTTTTCCACCGTGGCCACCGCCTTGCCCCGGAACAGGTCCACGGTGGCCGCGGCCAGGGTGTCCAGCAGGGACTGGGTGAACCAGGACACGTGGTGGGCCACGCCCAGCAGCAGGCCCGATTCCTGGTCCACCACCGCCGCGGCCAGGGCGTGGTCCACGGTCTCCACCATCTCGCGGCAGATGTCGTTGAGGTTGGACATGGCGGGCCGGGCCGGCGCCGGAGCCTGATCCGGGTGCATGGTCAGCTTCCGGCCACTGCGGCGATGGTCTCGGCGGCCTGGCGCGCGTGGGCCAGGCACACCCCCAGGTTGGCGCCGGCCCGCGTGAACACGGTGAGCAGCAGCCGCGGTCCGGCATGGAGCAGGAAGATGCGCCCGCCCTCGCCCTCGATGAGCACGTTGCGCGGCTCGCCGCGCGCGCCTTCCCGGGCCAGGGTGTCGCACAGGGCCAGCAGGGCGCCGCTCATGGCGGCGAAGCGGTGGCGGTCGAGACCGGCGGGCAGGCGCTCGGCCCAGGCCACGCCGTCGGCACTGGAGACGATGGCGCCGTCGATGTCCTCGGCGAACTGGATCATCTGGTCGATGACCTGCCCGATGGCCTCGCGCACCGGGGCCGGGGCGGGGCCGTCGCCGGCCTCGCGGCTGAGGCGATCGATGACCTGGTCGATGATCTGCATGCGGTTCTCCTCGCGCCGGCGGCTCAATGGCCCAGCACGGCCAGCAGGGCGTGGATGAGCACCTTGACGTCCTCCGGGTTGCGGGCGTCGATCTCGAACACCGGCACCACCTGGTTGCGCTCCAGCAGCCGGGCCTGGAACGCCTCCAGCGGTACGGTGGCGGCGAGGTCGGACCGCGTGAGCCCGATGACCACGCCGGTCTCGCGGATGAAGTCGGCGAAGGCATCGAGGTAGAACTCCATCTGCGCCACCGGGTCGGGATGGTCGCAGTTGACCAGCAGGACCAGGCCGATGCCGCCCCGGGCGAGGATGGACCACATGAAGTCGAAGCGCTCCTGTCCCGGCGTGCCGTACAGGTGCACCCGCGTGCCGTCGTCCAGCAGCAGGTAGGCATAGTCCATGGCCACGGTGGTGGTGGACTTGAGGGCCCAGGCGCCGTCGGTGCAGGGCACGTCGGTGCCCACCGGCGGGGTGTCGGCGATGGCGCCGATGGCGGTGGTCTTGCCGGCCCCCACCGGGCCGGTGAAGATGATCTTCTCCGTCGCCGCGAGCACGGTGCCGTGTCCCCTCAGCGCCGCAGGCTCAGGCGCCGGGCGATGCGCGCCAGCAGGCCGCGCCGGGATGGCGGCGGGGCGGGCGGCGCCGCCGCCGGGGCGTCGTCGCCGGCGCGCTCCAGCAGGCCCACGGCGAAGGCCGCGTTGTGGAAGTCGATGGTGGTGGCCAGCGGCACCCCGGTGGCGGCGGCCAGCCCCGCCAGCGTGTGCGGGGCCCGGGCCAGGGCCGCGGCCAGCTTCAGGTGGTCGGGGTGAAAGGCGTGGCGGGTGAAGTTGGGCCAGGCCTTGAGCCGCACCGGGGTCTCGGTGTCGTGGCCGGGCAGCAGGCGGCCGCCCGAGCAGGCCAGGGCCGCGTCCCACAGCAGGGTGCTCAGCGACGTGACCTGGACCTCGCCTGCCGGGGCCCGCTCGCCGGGCGCCGGCTCGCGCACGGTGAAGGCCCCGGCGGGGCGGGTGAGCAGGCGGTGCAGGGCGGCGGTGTCCAGCGTGCTGGTGACGCTGCCGGCCTCGCCGTCGATCCAGGCCGATCCCGCGCCCGCCACCTCCAGCACCAGGCGCCGGCGCTGGTGGCGGGCGTCGAGCAGGGTACGGAACACGTCCACCGGCGTGGCCGCGGCCGGGCGGGCGGGCGCGTCCTGGCGCGACAACTGGGCCGCCATCTTTTCGTACAGCCGGCCCAGCAGGTCGCGGAAGCGGCCGATGTCCACCGGCTTGCGCACCGCGATGAGATTGCGCCCGATGCGGGCCTCCGCCGCCAGCAGCAGCTTGACCTGTCCCGGCCGCGCCGCCGCCAGCGCCTCGCGCCCTTCGCGGTGGTCGGCGTCCAGCACCAGCAGGTGCGCGCGCCGCGGCTGTGCCTCCAGCAGGGCGAAGGGCTTGCCGTCGTGGGCCAGCAGCTTGACGGCGGTGGTCAGGGCCAGCCGGTCCTGGTCGCCGAGGCCGGCCACGGCCAGGTACAGGGTGTGGCCGTGGGGCACGGAATGCTCGTTGTCGGGCGAAAGCGCCATGGCGGTTGCGCGGTCTCCTCGATCTCCTGCTCGCTGGGGTGCTGAAAGACTATCGGCCACGGGCATGCCGGCGCCGCGTGGAAGAGTGTGATCCCACTCACAGATACCTTTAGCACCCGCTGGCGCGGGCCGGCGATGGGGGCAGACTGTTTCTGTGAGCCCACTCACACATTCCCCGCCGCGGCATCCACCGCCCGCCGGCGGGGACGATATGGGCACACGGACGCCGGGGCGTGGCCACGACACGCCGCACGGTGAACCCGGGAACCAACGGAAAGCAGGCGGCCACCATGAACGACAAGCCCGTGTACGCGGTGCGGCTGGAAAATGTCGCCGACAGCGAGCGCATCATCTTCAAGCTGATCTTTTCCGTCTCCCGCAACAGCCCCAGCCGGCCCCACGGCTACGCGCTGGCGGAGGCGGGGACGGCGGACATCGTCATCGGCCCGGAGCCGGCCGCCGCCGGCGGCGCCCGGGTGCTGCCCCTGCGCGATGCCGGCGACGGCCGCGGGCCCGGCCTGGTGCGGCCCCTCATCGCCAGCCGGGTGCTGGCGGCGCTGGATGCGCTGGTCGCCGCGCCGGCGGCGGAGGATGCCGGGGCAGACGCGGGATCGGCCGCCCCGGACGCCGCCCCGGTGGTGGAGTTCAGCATCAGCGAGGAAGAGGCCTCGGAGCTGGCCATCGTCCACGACGAGAGCCTGTCCAACCCGGCCAACGAGGCCGCGGAGGCGCCCGCCGATGCCGCACCCGCGGCCACCGTGCATCCCCTGCCGGGTGCGAAGGAGGCGCCGCGGCCGCGGGCCCTGGTGGTGGACGACAGCGCCTCGGTGCGCAAGCAGCTCGAGCTGGAGCTGGACCTGTTCGAGGTGGAGGTGGACTACGCCGCCGGCGGCGAGGAGGCGCGCGGCCACCTCGCCGCCCGCCGCTACGACGTGGCCTTTCTCGACGTGGTGATGCCGGACGCCGACGGCTTCGACCTGTGCAAGGCCATCAAGGCCGCCTCGCCCGCCACCCGCGTCATCATGCTCACCGGCAAGGCGACCCAGGCGGACAAGATCAAGGGCACCCTGGCCGGTTGCGACGCCTACCTGGTGAAGCCGGTGGGGCGCGAGATGTTTCAGTCCACGGTGCGCAGGTTCCTGCAGTTGCGGCAGGCCCGCAGCGCCATGGGCGCGTGAACCGGAGCAACGACGAGGCACGAGGAGGAGAGACACATGGCCATCAACAAGGTGCTCGTGGTGGACGACTCGCCGGCGGAGCTGTCGGCCATCCGCAACATCGTGGCCGACACCGGCTGCATGGTCATCGCCGCCACCAACGGCCGCGAGGCGGTGGAGCTGGCGCGGCGCGAGTCGCCGGACATCATCTTCATGGACATCATCATGCCGGAGATGGACGGCTACGAGGCCACGCGCCGGCTGGCCAACGATCCCGCCACCCGCGACATCCCCATCATCTTCGTCAGCAGCAAGAACCAGAAGGCGGACAAGATCTGGGGCCAGATGCAGGGCGGCAAGGGCTACATCACCAAGCCCTTCGAGCCGGCCCAGATCGTCGAGCATCTCAAGGCCCTGGGCTGAGGCGGCGCCCATGACCGGTGACGTCACCGACGCCGAGGCCCTGCTGGCCCGGCCCGGGGACGCGGCCCCGGGCGCAGGCCTGCGCTACGGCTACCGGCTCGGCGGCCTGGCCCTGCTGGTGGAGGCCGGCCTCAAGAGCGAGGTGACGGCGGCCGCGCGCCTGTGCCCGGTCCCGCGCACCCCGCCGGCCCTGGCCGGGCTCATCAACGTGCGCGGCAACATCGTGCCGGTGTTCGACCTGGAGCAGGCCCTGGGCCTGCCGCCGCCGGAGCAGGCGCCGGAGCACGTGCTGGTGCTGGGCGAGGGCGAGGCCGCCGCGGGGGTGCGCATCGCCCGCCTGCCCGAGTCGGTGCGGCTGGCCGCACCGGCGCCGGCCCAGCCGCCGCCGGCGCTGGCCGGGTACGCCGGCGAGGCCTGGCACGATGCCGGCGGCACCCTGTGGTGGGCCCTGGACCACCGGGCCTGTTTCCGGCACCTGCAGCGCCAACTCAGCGGGCTGGCCCCCGGCGGGCCGCCCCCCCATCCGGCCGCGGCGACCGCGGCCTCCGCCTGATCCCGGGAGGACACCTCCATGCTCAACCGACTCAAGATCGCCACCCGGCTGGTGGTCCTCATCGCGGTCCAGATCACGGTGCTGGGCCTGGTGGGCGCCGTGGCCATCACCGCGCTCAACAACGCCTTCAACACCACCGCCCTGCTCAACACCAGTGTCATCGAGCAGGTGAAACTCAACCAGCTCAACGAGACCGTGCGCGGCGACCTGCTGGAGACGGTCAACCGCGCGGCCGCGGGCAAGCTGTCCTGGGAGGCGCTGGACGAGGCCCTGCTGGCGGCACGCAACCTGTTCGTCAACAACTGGGACGAGTACAGGGAGGAGAAGACCCCGGAGCAGGTGCGTGACATCGAGGCCTCGCTGGGGGCGGAGTACCAGGCGGTGCTCGCGGCCTTCGACCGCCTGCGCGGGTTCCAGGCCGCGCGGGACCGCGAGGGACTGGCCGCCTTCGCGGAGGGCGAGCTGCCGCGCATGGTCAACCCCTTCCTGCTGGAGCTCAACGAGCGGGTGGCCGAGCAGCAGCTCGCCTCCGAGGCGCTGTTCGAGAGCTCCCTGCGCGAGGGCCGGCTGGCCCTGTGGGGTGCCGCCGGCGTGGTGGTGGTGGGCCTGCTGGTGGCGGGCCTGCTGGGTTATCTCATCTACCTGGGCATCAACCGCTCCATCCGGCGCATCCAGGCCACGGTGGCGGAGGTGTCCGAGGGCAACTACTACGCCCGCACCGGCCTCACCGGCACCGACGAGCTGGCCGAGCTGGGCGGGGCCTTCGACGCCCTGCTCGAGGACAAGGTGGCCAGCCTGGTCCGGGCGGAACAGGAGAACGAGCGCCTCAACGAATCGGTCATCGCCCTGCTGGAGGCGGTGTCCCGGCTCAGCCAGCGCGACCTCACCGTCAAGGTGCCGGTGACCGAGGACGTGACCGGCCCGGTGGCCGACGCCCTGAACCAGCTCACCGGCGAGACCTCGCGCGTGCTCCAGGGCGTGCGCCGCATCTCGGAGGAGGTGGCCCGGGCCTCGGCCATGGTCAAGGCCCAGTCGGACAACGTCATCGCGGTGGCGGCCGAGGAACGGCGCGAAGTGGAGGAGACCGCCCGCGAGCTGGCCCACGCGGTGGAGACCATGGCCCACATCGCCGCCCTGGCGGAGGAGTGCGACCGGGCCGCGGAGCAGGCCATCCGCACCACCCACACCGCGCTGGAGACCGTGACCCGCACGGTGGAGGGCATCAACGGCATCCGCGAGACCATCCACGAGACGGAAAAGCGCATCAAGCGCCTGGGCGAGCGCTCGCAGGAGATCAGCCGCGCGGTGAACCTCATCAACAGCATCTCCGAGCGCACCCACATCCTCGCCCTCAACGCCTCCATGCACGCCGCCTCCGCCGGCGAGGCCGGCAAGAGCTTCGCCGTGGTGGCGGACGAGGTGCAGCGCCTGGCGGAGAGCGCGCGCGACGCCACCGCCCAGATCTCCACCCTGGTGTCCAACATCCAGGTGGAGACCGCCGACACCGTGGCCACCATGAACGAGGTGATCACCCAGGTGGTGGAAGGCACCCGCCTGGCGCAGGAGGCGGGCCAGCAGATGCAGCGCACCGAGGAGAGCACCGCCGGCCTGGTGGAGGCGGTGCGTCGCATCAACGAGCGCTCGCAGGACCAGGCTCGGCTGTCCAATGCCCTGCAGGGGCGCGCCGGCCAGATCCAGGAGAGCACGCGCAAGACCAGCCAGCAGCTCCAGGAGCAGACCCAGCAGACCACCCGCCTGGTGGAGTACGCCCGCGGCCTGCTCAACGCGGTCAACGTCTTTCGCCTGCCCGAGGGCGATGCGGCCCCGGGGCTGGCCCCGCTGGCCCCGGCCCCGGCGGGCGGCGAGCTGGAGAAAAAGGCCTCCTGATCCCCCATGGCGATCCCGGTGGAACAGCGCAGCTCCCTGGAGCTGGAGGTGAGCGGGGTGGTGGCCGAGATGCTGGAGGCCTTCGCCGCCACCGGTGACGGCGGGGCCGATGCCGCCGCCAGCGGCGATGCCCTGGCGCGCTACCAGCGGCGGGTGGCCCGCATCGGCATGGCCGCCGGCCGTTTCGGGCTCACCGGGCTGCAGGACACCTGCGTGGAGCTGCAGGACCGGCTGCGCGCGCTCAAGCGCCGCGGCACCGGCCTCAGCGCCGAAGAACGGGAGCTGCTGGAGGAATGGCCGCTGCTGGTGATGGGGTACATCAACGCCCCCCACGACCCGGCCGCGGCGCAGGCACTGGTGGACTTTCTCCAGCGGCCCGCCTGGGGCGAGCCGGTCTCGCCCGAGACCGGGGCCGAGATCCGCAGCGCGCTGGGCAGCGACCCGGCCCTGCCGGCACCGCCCGCGGCCGGCGACGACCCGCCCCGAGACGATGCCACCGGGCACGATGCCGGGCCCGCCGGCGACGGCACCGGCGGCCTGGCCGGCCTGGGCGGGCCCCTGCGGGAGGAAGTGGAGGAGGCCATGGGCGACTGCCTGCTCCGGCTGGCCGAACCCGGGGTGGCGCCGGAGGAGGCCCGGGCGGCGCTGACCCATTGCGCCGAGCGCCTGGAGCTCCTGGCCATGACGGCGGCCACCGCCGGCCTGGCCGGTTTCATGGACGCCTGCCAGATCTTCCAGGCCGGCCTGCGGCGCCTGGCCGCCGCCGGCCGCGTGCCGGCGACGGAGGAGCTGGACGCCCTCTACCGGTGGGCGGGCCTGGTGGGGGCCTGGCTGGAGGCGCCGCACGACGCCGGGCGGGCCGAGGCCCTGGTGGACTTTCTCCAGGCCCTGCCCTGGGGCGAGCCGGTGGACGCAGAGCAGGCCGCCATCCTGCGCGGGCTGCTGGCACCCGAGGAGATCCACATCGACGCCCCGGCCGGCGGGCCGGAGGCGGCGGGCGGGGCCGGCGAAGAACCGCCGGAGATCCCGCCGGCCTACCGCGAGCTGGTGGGGCTGCTGCGCATGGAGCTGGAGCAGTCGCAGCCGGAACTGGAGTCCGCCCTGGCCGCCGCCGCCGGCGACGACATCCCGGCCGGGGACCGTCATGCCGCCTGGCGCCAGGTCCTGGATCGGCTGGAGCGCTTCGCCGGCGCCGCCGCCACCCTGGGCCTGCACGGCCTGGCCGAGGCCTGCGGGCACGTCCATGCCTGTGCCGAGTTCATCGACGCCACCGGCGAGCCGCTGGCGCCGGCGCAGCACCGCTGGTTTGCGGACTGGCCCCGGCGGGCGCGCGCCTACCTGGAGACGCTGGTGGACCCGGCCGCCTGCACCGCCCTGGCGGACTACCTGGGCGAGGCGGACTGGGGCTGTGCACCCGATGCCGCCGCGCGCGAGCGGCTGGTGCAGTCCCTGGCCCGGCCCGAGGTGGCGCTGGAAGAAGAGGAACTGGCGCCGCGCCAGGCCGAGGCCCGCGCCGAGGACGTCTCCCTGGCCCTGCCCGACGACGTCAACCCGCAGCTGCTGGACAGCCTGCTCCAGGAGCTGCCCCACTACACCGCCGATTTCTCCGCCAGCATCACGCGCCTGGCGGAGGGCGCCGGCACCCGGGCGGACGTGGAGACCGCCCAGCGCATCGCCCACACCCTCAAGGGCTCGGCCAACACCGTGGGCGTGGCGGGACTGGCCAACCTCACCCACCACATGGAGGACATCCTCGAGGCCCATGCCCGCGCCGGGCGCCTGCCCCCGGCGCCCCTGGTGCGGGTGCTGCAGAGCGCCGCCGACGTGCTGGAGATGATGAGCGAGGCCCTGCTGGGGCAGGGCGAGGCCCCGGCCCATGCCCGCGAGGTGCTGCAGGAGGTGCTGGACTGGGCCAACCGCATGGACCTGGAAGGGGTGCCGGAGGATGCGCCCGCCGCCCCGGAGCCGGAGCCCGCCCCGGCGGCGGAGTCCCCGGCGGCGGAGGCCGGCCCGGTGCTGCGCATTCCCGCCCGCCTGGTGGACGAGCTGCTGCGGCGGGTGGGCGAGTCCCTCATCGTCACCGCCCAGCTCCGCGAGCGCCTGGGCCGGGCGGCGGCGGAGCTGGCGGGCCTGCGCGAGCGCAACGAGCTGCTGGGACGCCTGACCCAGGAGCTGGAGCAACTGGTGGACGTGCAGGGGATCCACGCCGGACGCGGCCGCGAGGCCGGCGGCGAGTTCGATGCCCTGGAGCTGGAGCAGTACAACGCCCTGCACACCGTCACCCACCGCCTGGTGGAGGCGGTGGCCGACAGTCGCGAGATGGGCCAGGGCATGGAGGAGCAGCTCGGGGCCTTCGACGGCCTGCTGGCGGACCAGTCGCGGCTGCAGAAGGAGACCGAGGAGCTGGTCATGGAGACCCGCATGGTGCCGGTGCAGAACCTGGTCCCGCGGCTGCAGCGGGCGGTGCGCCAGGCCTGCCGCCTCACCGGGCGCGACGCGGTGCTGGAGGTGTCGGGCGCCGACACCCTCATCGACGCCCAGGTCCTGGACCAGCTCGCCGATCCCCTCCTGCACGTGCTGCGCAACGCGGTGGACCACGGCATCGAGCCGCCGGACCGGCGGGCCGCCGCCGGCAAGCCGGAGCGGGGCCGCATCCGCCTGGCGTTCCGGCGCGAGGGCGACCACATGGTGGTGTGCTGCGAGGACGACGGCGCCGGCCTCGACCGCGAGGCCATCCTGCGCCGGGCCCGCGCCCGCGGCCTGGTGGGCGCGGACGAGACGCCGGCCGACGAGGTGCTCGACGCCCTGGTGCTGGTGCCCGGCTTCTCCACCCGCGAGGAGGTCTCCCAGGTGTCCGGCCGCGGCGTGGGCATGGACGTGGTCAACACCCGCGTGCGGGAGATGAAGGGCACCCTGCGCCTGCACTCGGAGCCGGGCCGCGGCTGCCGGGTGGAGATGCGCCTGCCGCTCACCCTCATCTCGGTCCATGCCCTGCTGGTGGGGGCGGGGGCCGGCCGCGTGGCCCTGTCCAGCCGCGGGGTGGAGCGCATCGTCTATGGCGGCGACGGCCGCTGGGAGGCCGGCGCGGACGGCGCGCAGTACTGCCTGGGTGACGAGTGCCACGCCGCCTTCGAGCTGGAGGCCCTGCTGGGCCTGCCCGCGCCGGCGGCGGACGGCGAACCGCGGCCGGTGCTGCTGGTGCGCGATCACGGCGGCCTGCTGCGGGCGGTGCGGGTGGCCCGGGTGCTGGCCAGCCAGGACCTGGTGGTGAAGCAGATGGGCCCGTACATGCCACGGGTGCCCGGCCTCGACGGCGCCACCATCCTCGGCGACGGCACCGTGGCCCCGGTGCTGGACCTGCCGGCGGTGCTGGCCGCGGCGCGCAGCGACGGCCTGCCCGCGGCGGCGCCGGCGGCGGCGGAGGCCGCCGCCCCGCCGCGGGCCCTGGTGGTGGACGACTCCCTGTCCGCCCGCCGCAGCCTGGCCCAGTTCGTGGCCGACCTGGGTTACGAGGTGCATACCGCCCGCGACGGGCTGGAGGCCATCGAGCTGCTGGGCCGGGTGCAGCCGGAGCTGCTGCTGGTGGACCTGGAGATGCCGCGCATGAACGGCCTCGAGCTCACCGCCCACGTGCGCGCCGACGACGCCCACCGCCACCTGCCGGTGATCATGATCACCTCGCGTTCCACCGACAAGCACCGGCGCCAGGCCGAGCGCGCGGGGGTGGACCGCTATCTCACCAAGCCCTTTTCCGAAGACGAACTGCTGGGCCACATCGCCACGCTGGCCGCGCGGCCGCCGGCCCGGCTCCATGCAGGAGGACCGTGATGTTCCGAAGCCGCCTCGTGTTGATCCTGGCCCTGCTGGCCGCCGTGCCCGCGGCGGCGGAGGAGGCCGCCGAGACCTATACCTTCGGCATCGTGCCGCAGCAGTCGGGCAGCCGCCTGTCGCGGCTGTGGTCGCCCATCCTCGCCTGGCTCGAGGAGCGCAGCGGGCTGCGGCTGCGCTTTGCCACCACCCGCAACATTCCCACCTTCGAAAAGCGCCTGGCCCAGGGCAAGTACGATTTCGCCTACATGAATCCCTATCACTACATCCAGTTCCACGACGCCAGCGGCTACACCGCCTTCGCCCGGGCCCGCGACAAGCGGCTCAAGGGGATCCTGGTGGTGCGGCGCGACAGCCCGTTCCGGCGCCTGGCGGACCTGGACGAGCGGGACCTGGCGTTTCCGTCCAACGCCTTTGCCGCCAACCTGGTGCCGCGGGCGGTGTTCCGCCAGGAGGGCATCGACGTGGAGGCCCACTTCGTCTCGTCCCACGACTCGGTCTACCGCAACGTGGCCAAGGGCCGCTATCCCGCCGGGGGCGGGGTGATGCGCACCTTCCGCAACACGCCGGCGGCCTACCGCAGGCAGTTGCGGGTGCTGTGGACCTCGGAGGGCTACACGCCCCATGCCTTCGCCGCCCACCCGCGGGTGCCGCCGGAGGCGGTGGAGCGGCTGCGCGCGGCCATGCTGGCCATGGACCGCGATCCCCGCGGCCGCGCCCTGCTCAAGCGCATCCGCCTCAAGGGCATCGAGGCCGGCCGTGACGCCGACTGGAACGACGTGCGCGAGCTGGCGATCAACGACTGAGGAACTGGATGCTGGGGGCTGGGAAAAAGGCCAGGGGACCGGCCGCCGGGTGCAGGGACATTCGCGTTCCGTCCCCGGATTGCGCTTCGCTTCACCCGGGCGGCGTTTTTCCCAGTCCCCAGCACGTAGGTCGGCTTGAGCGCAGCGAAAGCCGACGCCATGGTTTTTTGGCGGCACCGCTTCGCGGTGCCGCCCTACGAGCCGCTGGAGGTGCGGGGGCATTCGCGTTCCGTCCCCGGATTGCGCTTCGCTTCATCCGGGCGGCGTTTTTCCCAGTCCCCGGCGGTCACCGGCTGTGATACACGACGATGTCCATGCCGTGGGCCTCGATCATGCCGTCCTCGGCCATCTGGCGCAGGACGCGGCCCACGGTCTCGCGCGAGCAGCCCACGATGCGGGCGATCTCCTGGCGCGAGATGTGGATCTGGGTGCCCTCGGGGTGGGACATGGCATCGGGCTCGTGGCACATGTCCAGCAGGGTGCGGGCGATGCGCCCGGCCACGTCCATGGTGGTGAGCTGGCTCACGCGGCGGCTGGTCTTGAGCAGGCGCTCGCACAACTGCAGGCCCACCGCGTACATGATGGCGGCCTCGTACTCCTTCAGCGCGCCCTTGAACAGGGCCCGCAGGCGGTTGTAGCTGATGATGGCCAGCTCGCACTGGGTGCGGGCCCGCACCTGCGCCGTGCGCCGCGGCAGCTTGTAGAACAGGCCCACCTCGCCGATGAAGTCGCCGGACTTGAGATAGGACAGCACCACCTCGTTGCCTTCCTCGTCCAGGGCGGTGACCGAGACCGAGCCGCTGACCAGGTAGTAGAGGGTGTCGGCGGGATCGCCGGCCCGGAACACCACGCCCTTCTTGCGCACCGTGCGCCGGGCGCAGAAGGACAGCAGGCGCTCGATGGCCTCGGTGTCCACCGGGCGGACTTCCGAAGACAGCAGGTCGTCGGCGATGAGCGGCATGACAGCTCCCCACGTCTGGCAGGCTGCGAAAGGGCGGTTCCGGCTTGTGCCCCACCGTGGCGCCCGGTGCCGGCAGGACACCTGCCTCAGCGCTGTATAGCGTTCGATACTACCAAAGTATTAGCGGAATGGCCCCACGATCCGGTCCGCCGCTTTCGATCACAAATTGGCAACTGATTGTTTTTGCCGCCCTTTGTTTTCGAGTCCCGCAAAGGGGCCGCCATTCGTCGCGGGGGCGGGGCGATGCAAAGGTTTTGTCTCCGCCGGTGCCGCCCGGGCAAAAAAGTGTCGCGGCGATCACAAAAACCGGCCGCCGCGCGCGCGGGGTGCCCGCTATATTTCCCGTCACCATGCCGCAGGGACGCCGCGTTCGTTCATGCGTGATGACACTGCGGAGGTGGCAGCGACAATGAGTACTGTAATGCAGACCAAAGTGGCCGTGCCCGGCGCCACGGAGGTGTATCCGCACCGCGGCTGCATCACCCGCCGGCGCCGCAACCGCCGCCACGGCCACCGCAGCGGGGTGGTGTGGCTCACCGGCCTGTCCGGGGCGGGCAAGTCCACCATCGCCGCGGCGGTGGAGGCGGAGCTGTTCGAAGCGGGCTGGCTGGTCACGGTGCTCGACGGCGACACCCTGCGCGCCGGGCTCAACAGTGATCTCGATTTTTCCGCCGCCGCGCGCGAGGAGAACCTGCGCCGGGCCGGCGAGGTGGCGCTGCTGCTGGCCGAGGCGGGCTACGTCGTGCTGGCCACGTTCATCTCTCCGCACCAGGCCGGGCGCGAGGCGGTGCGCCGCGTCGTCGGCGACGACTTCCACCTGGTGCACGTGCGCGCGCGGCTGGAGGACTGCATCGCCCGCGATCCCAAGGGGCTGTACCGCCGCGCGCTGGCCGGTGCCATCCCCGACTTCACCGGCATCGGCCAGGCCTACGAGGAGCCGCCGGACGCGGACCTGATCCTGGACACCTCCGGCGCCGACGTGGAGGCCTGCCGCCGCACCCTGGCCGGGTTCATCCGCGGGCGGTTCGCGCTGTGAACGTGCGGCCGGCGTCCGGGGCCGCGGGCGTGCCGGAGACCGCCGCCCGCGTGGGCCTGCTGGACCTGTTTCTCACCTTCCTGCGCCTGGGCAGCGTGGCCTTCGGCGGCTACATGAGCCTCATCTCGGTGGTGGAGAACACCGTGGTGCGCAAGCGCCGCCTGCTGGATGCCGGGACCATGCTCGACGGCATCGCCCTGGCCAACCTGCTGCCCGGTCCCATCGCCGTCAACGTGGTGGCCTACGTGGGCCACCGCCTGCGCGGCGTGCCCGGCGCCATCGCCGCCGCCGGCGGCGTGACCCTGCCCGCCTTCGTCCTGCTGGTGGTGCTGAGCGAGCTCTATTTCCGCTACGGCGGCCTGCCTGCCTTCCAGAAGGTCTTCGCCGGCATCATCCCGGCGGTGGCCGCCGTCGTCCTGGTCACGGTCTGGCGCCTGGGACGCAAGACCCTCACCGGCGGCCGCGAGGTGCTGCTGGCGGTGGTCGCGGCGGCGGTCATGCTGGGCCTGCCCCGCAGCCACGCGGTGTACGCCCCGCTGCTGGCGCTGGCCGCCGGCGGCCTGGCCGGGGCCTGGTGGTTCCGGCCCGCCGCCGCCACCGGCGCGGCGGACACCCGCGCCGCCCTGCGCCGCCTGGCCCCGGCGCTGGGGCTGGCCGCGCTCCTCGTCGGGGCCTTCCTGTTTCCGCCGCCCCTGGCCCGCGACGGGGTGGCCTTCATCGCGCTGACCTTCGCCGGCATGAGCCTGCTGCTGTTCGGCGGCGGTTACGTGTTCATCCCGGTGATGGGCTCGCTGGTGGTGCTGCAGCTGGGCTGGCTGAGCCAGCAGGAGTTCGTGGACGGCATCGCCCTGGGCCAGCTCACGCCGGGACCCATCGTCATCACCGCCACCTTCATCGGCTACAAGGTGGCGGGCCTGGCCGGGGCCGCGGCGGCCACCGTGGCCATCTTCGGCGTGCCGGCGGCCATGATGCTGCTCGCCGCCCACGCCCTGGACGCGGTGCGCGGCGCCCCCCGCGTGCAGGCGGTGACCCGCGGCCTGCACTGTGCGGTGGTGGGCCTCATCTTCGTCGCCGGCGTGGTGATCCTGCGCTCGGCGCTGCCGGCCGGACCCGCCGCACCGGCGGACTGGCTGCTCCCGCTGGGGATCTTCGCCGCCGCCCTGGCGGCGCTGGGGCGCTTCCGCCTCGACGTGGTGTGGGTCATCCCGGCGGCGGGCGCGCTCGGCTACCTGCTGCTCTGACATTCCCGTTTTCATCCACGACCAAGGGAGGACTGGCGATGCAAGCCGTGTTCATGGTGGGCGAACAGCGCTCCGGTTCCAACCTGCTGCGCCTGATGCTGGATGCCTCGGGCGAGGTGGCCGCGCCCCATCCGCCGCACATCCTGCAGCGCATGATGCCGCTGCTCCCGCACTACGGTGACCTCGCCGACGAGGCCCGCTTCGCCCGCCTCGTCCACGACGTGTGCCGGCTGGTGGAACTCAACCCGGTGCCGTGGGAAGGGGTGGTGCCCCTGGACCGCTCCGCGGTGCGCGCGCGCTGCCGCGAGCGCAGCCTGGTGGCGGTGTTCGGGGCGGTGATGGACCTCTACGCCGAGGCGCGCGGGGCCCGGGCCTGGCTGTGCAAGAGCATGCAGAACGTGCGCTGGGCCGACGCGCTGGACGCCTACTTCGACGATGCCCGGTTCATCTACCTGCACCGCGACCCGCGCGACGTGGTGCTGTCCTTCATGCGCGCGGTCATCGGCGACAAGCATCCCTACTTCATCGCGCGCCAGTGGGTGGAGCTGCAGCGGCTGTGCCTCGATGCCCGCGAGCGGCTGGGGCCGGACAAGGTCTTCACCGTGAGCTACGAGGCCCTGACCCGCGAGCCGGAACCCGTGCTGCGGCGCCTGTGCGGCTTCCTCGGCATCCGGTTCACGCCGGCCATGCTGGAGCCCCACCGCACGCCGGAGGCCGCGCGCAGCGCCGCCGCCAGCCAGCTCTGGGCCAACCTCGACCGGCCCATCATGGCCGGCAACTCGCAGAAGTTCCGCGGCCGCATGAGCGACGAAGACCTGGAGATGGTGGAGTCCCTGGCCGGGCCGGTGATGGACGCGCTGGGCTACGAGCGGGTGCGGGTGAGGCCGGGCGCGGAGCGCACCTGGAGCGAGGCCGAGATCGCCGCGTTCGCCGAGGACAACGCCCGGCGCAAGGCCGAGCGCCGGGCCGCCACCGATCCCGAGGACCTGAGGCGGCGCCGCAACCAGGAACGGCTGCTGGAGGAGATCCGCGCCCGCACCGCGGCGTGACCGGCACCGTGGCCGGGCCGGCCCGCGCGGCGCCCGGTCAAGGCGGGGGCGAGAACGCCATGTGAGCGAGCAGGCTTTGCCAGGTCGCGTCCGTGAGGCGGCCCGCGATCTTGTACAGCCTGGCGTGTCCGTCGGCGGCGATGTACAGGACGTTGTTCAGGGGATCGGGATGGACGATGCGCCAGGCGGTGAGCTTGCCACGCCGGGCGACCGTGACGGTCGCGGCGTCGTCGAAACCGAGCAGGGCGAAGGCCCGGGCCAGGCGGTCATCGGGTGGCGGATGGGCCAGCAGGCGCAGGAGGTCGGGCAGGTTGCCAATGCCGTGACGGCGGTGGAGCCCGTCTCGTTCCAGCACGGCCAGAACCGGGGCGGGATCCTCGTGGAGCAGATGGATGCCGCCAGCGGCCGAATCGGGGGCGGGCAACAAGGTCAGCGCCGGCGTGCCGATGTCGGGGACCAGGATCCGTCGCGCCAGCCCGGCCGGTATCTGCATTTCGATGTGGTCATACTGGATCAGGACACAGCCCGTGCAGGGCGCCCGTGGCGGCCAGGAGACGTGTTTCGGCGCCGGCACGGCCATGGCCGCACCGGCCATGAGGAACAGGACGAGACCGAACAGCGAACGCATGGCGCCAGGGCTCCGGTGACGGCGATCCCTCGTTGGCGGCCCGGGGCCGCTCCCACAGGTGGCGGGTGCCTCCGTACACACCTTGCATGAACGGCCGGGCGCCGCGGCGGATTCGGGGGCAACCAGCCGCCAGCCCCCGGCCGCCAGCCCCCGGAACCCCTTTATTTCTTCTTCGCCTTGCGGCTCTTGCTGATGAGCTCCTCGATGATGGGGGTGAGGATCAGCTCCATGGCGAAGCCCATCTTGCCGCCGGGCACGACGATGGTGTTGGGCCGCGACATGAAGGAGTTGTGGATCATGTTGAGCAGGTAGGGGAAGTCCACCCCCTTGGGCTTGCGGAAGCGGATCACCACGAAGCTCTCGTCCGGCGTCGGGATGTCGCGGGCGATGAAGGGGTTGGAGGTGTCCACCGTGGGCACGCGCTGGAAGTTGATGTCGGTGCGCGAGAACTGCGGCGTGATGTAATTGACGTAGTCCGGCATGCGCCGCAGGATGGTGTCCACGATGGCCTCGGCCGAGTAACCGCGCTGGGCGTTGTCGCGGAAGATCTTCTGGATCCACTCCAGGTTGACGATGGGGACCACGCCCACCAGCAGGTCCACGTGCCTGGCCACGTTGGCGGTGTCGGTGACCACGCCCCCGTGCAGGCCCTCGTAGAACAGGAGGTCGGTCCCGGGCGGGATGTCCTCCCACGGGGTGAACTGTCCCGGCTTGAGGTCGGTGCCCAGGCGGGCGTTGTGCTCGGCGGCCTCCTCGTCGCTGTGGAGGTAGTAACGCCGCTGGCAGGCCCCGGTCTCGCCGTAGACGCGGAAGGTCTCCTCCAGCTTCTCGAACAGGTTGGCCTCGGGGCCGAAGTGCGAGAGCTGCTTGCCCTGCTGGGCGAACTCCTCGATGGCCTTCTTCATGGCCTGGCGGTCGTACTTGTGGAAGCTGTCGCCCTCGATCACCAGCGGGTTGATCTTCTCGCGGTAGAAGATGTGTTCGAAGGCGTTCTTGACCGTGGTGGTGCCCGCGCCCGACGAGCCCGTCACCGCGATGATGGGATGTTTCTGCGACATAGCGATTCCTCGACCGATATCCAAGCCACGGGCCCCGGCGGCGGTCCCCCGCCCCGGCGCGAAGGCGCGTATTCTAATTCAGTATGCGGGCACAGGTCATCCCGCCCGCATCCCGGATTCGGCGCCGGGTCGGGGCCGGCTGACGGGAAATCAATGGGTTGCGGTGTCCGCCCGGGATCACGCGGACGGCGCAGCCTCGCGGGCGATGGCCCGGTGACCGATGTCGCGCCGGTAATGGGCCCCGGGCCAGTGTATGCCTTCCACCACCGCGTAGGCGCGCCGGGCCGCCGCGGCCACCGTCTCGCCCAGGGCGGTGACGCACAGGACCCGGCCGCCGGCGGTGACCACCCGGCCGTCACGCAGGGCGGTGCCGGCGTGGAAGACCTTGGTCTCCGGGGTGTCCGCCGGCAGCCCCTCGATGACGTCGCCCTTGCGGCAGGGGCCGGGATAGCCCTCCGCCGCCATCACCACGCCCAGGGCCGCGCGCGGGTCCCACTGCGCCGCCACCGCGTCCAGGCGCCCGTCCAGGGCGGCCTGGCACAGGGCCACCAGGTCCGAGCGCAGGCGCATGAGAATGGGCTGGGTCTCGGGGTCGCCGAAGCGCACGTTGAACTCCAGGACCCGGGGGGTGCCGGCGGCGTCGATCATGAGGCCGGCATAGAGGAAACCGGTGAAGGGACAGCCCTCGGCCGCCAGGCCCGCCACCGTGGGCCGGATGACCTCCTCCAGGATGCGGCGGTGGACCTCCGGGGTCACCACCGGCGCCGGCGAGTAGGCCCCCATGCCGCCGGTGTTGGGACCCGTGTCCCCCTCGCCCACCGGCTTGTGGTCCTGGGAGCTGGCCAGGGGCAGCACGTGCTCCCCGTCCACCAGGCAGATGAAGCTGGCCTCCTCGCCGGTGAGGCATTCCTCGATGACCACCCGGTGGCCGGCCTCGCCGAAGGCGTTGCCCGCCAGCATGTCGCGCACCGCGGCCTCGGCCTCGTCCAGCTCCCGGGCCACCACCACGCCCTTGCCCGCGGCCAGGCCGTCGGCCTTGACCACGATGGGTGCCCCCCGGGCGCGCAGGTACTCCAGGGCCGGTGCCACCTCGGTGAAGGTGGCGTAGGCGGCGGTGGGGATGCGGTGGCGGGCCAGGAAATCCTTGGTGAAGGCCTTGGAGCCCTCCAGCCGCGCGGCCGCCGCGGTGGGGCCGAAGCAGCGCAGGCCGGCCGCGGCGAAGCGGTCCACGATGCCGGCCACCAGCGGCGCCTCCGGTCCCACGATGGTGAGGTCCACGCCCTCGTCGCGGGCCAGGGCCAGCAGGCCGTCCAGGTCTTCCGCGGCCACCGCCACGTTGCGCACCCCCGGCTCGCGCGCGGTGCCGGCATTGCCCGGCGCCACCAGCACCTCGCGGACCTCCGGCGACTGCGCCGCCTTCCACGCCAGCGCATGCTCGCGCCCGCCGCCGCCCACGATCAGGATCTTCATGTCATGCTCTCCTCGGTCTCCGGCCACGTCGTCCCCGGCAGCCGGCCGCTGGCCGCCCGCCCCATTGATCCCGGCAGCCGGCCGCTAGCCGCCAGCCCCCTTATTGTTATAAAGCATGTACCGCGCGGTCTCGTAGATGGCCCGGGTCAGCTCCTCCATGCGCGCCGCGCGCACCGCCTGCCGCGGGTCGGCGACGAGGTCGCGGCGCGGGGTGTCGCTGTCCAGCCGGTGCAGGTGGCGGTCGCTGCCGTCGGCCCGCATGAGGAAATAGTGGCCCTCGCCGATGAGTCCCAGCCGCGGGTTGGGACTGTTGAGGATGGTGAAGGCATAGCGCGAGGCGTCGAAGCGCGGATCGAACAGGTCGCGGCCCAGGGTGGTGTTGCGGTAGCGGCCCAGGATCAGCCCGGCCAGGGTGGGCAGCACGTCCAGCTCCGAGGCCACCTTGTGCTCCACCCGCCCCGGGCCCAGCAGGCGCGGGGCGTGGATGACGAAGGGCACGCGCAGGGCGTCGAGGCCCAGCTGGGCGTCGGCGGGGCGGCGGTGCTCGCCGGGCCCCGGCAGGCCGTGGTCGCCGAAGAACACGAACACGGTGTCGTCGTACCAGCCGGAGCGGCGCGCGGCCTCCATGAGCACGCCGATGCTGTAGTCCATGTAACGGAAGGCGTTGTACTCGGCCAGCGACTGGAAGCCGTAGCGCCGGAGCTCGGCCTCGTCCCGCCGGGCCGGCTCGAAGCCGGGCCGGTCCTCGGGAATGGTGTAGGGACGGTGGTTGCCCGAGGTCTGGATGATGGCGAAGAACGGCCGCCGGCTGCGGGCCAGCACGGCGTCGGCGGCCAGGAACAGGTGATGGTCGGCGATGCCCCACACGTCCTGGCGCGGGTAGTCATAGCTGCCTTCCTCGAAGATCCGCAGGCCGGGGATGTTGGCTGCCAGCACGCCGCGGATGTTGCCCCAGTTGGCCGAGCCGCCGAGGAAGTAGAACTTCTCGTAGCCCTCGAAGTCGGCGATGAGGGTGTGCTGCTCCACCACCAGCGGGTTGCGGCTGGCGGTCTTGATGCGCTCGGGATCGGGGATGCCGGTGACGAAGGTGAACACCGAGCGCGCGGTGCCCGGCTGGGGGACGAAGAAGTTGTCGAAGTAGATGCCCTCGCGCGCCACCGCGTCGAAGCGGGGCGTGGGATCCAGCGGGTTGCCGTAGATCCCGGTCTTGTAGGCGGCGAAGGACTCGAGGATCACCACCACCACGTTGGGCCGGCCGGGCAGGCGCGGCGGGGCATCCACGCGGCGGGTGAAGTGGAGCCGCGCGCGGTCCGGTTGGTCGATGCCGAGGAATTCCACCATGGTGTCGTAGTGGCGGGCGGTGGCGGCGCGGTCGAAGGTGACCTGGCGGTTCTTGAGGGTGTCGAAGAAGTGCAGCACCGGGTTCACCGTCACCGCGGCGGCGAAGTAGTGGGTGCTGAAGTAGGCATTGCTCCAGCGCAGCGGGTACCAGGCGAGCTGGCCGTAGAGGCCCAGCAGGACCAGGACCGCGGTGCCGGCCGACCAGGCGGCCCGGGTCCGCCGCCGCAGCACCGGCACCGGCGCCGCCGCCAGCCGCTCCTGCAGCCGTCGCACCAGGGCCGCGTGCAGCCAGGCGAACAGGGCCAGGGCCAGGGCGCCCCACACCACCGGGTAGGTCTGCCACACCATGCCGGCGGAGATGAGCGGGTTGTCGAAGAAGCGCAGGATGGTGGCGTCCAGCGGCCGGTGCAGGTAGCCGTAGAAGCCGTAGTGCACGAACCAGGCGAACAGCACCCCGGTCATGGCGGCGGTGAGATAGCGCCGCCACCACGCCGCCGCGGTCCCGCGCAGGGGGTGCAGGCGCCGCCATGGCCCCAGCACCAGCACCGGCAGCAGGATGATGAGCACCAGGCGCAGGTCGAACTTGGCGCCCAGGTAGAAGGCCCGCAGCAGGTCGGCCCCCGGCAGGGGATCGGAGGGCTCGTCGAAGGCCAGCCACACGCCCGCCCGCAGGAGGGCCAGGCCGGCCAGCCAGGCCGCCGCCAGCGCGCCGGTGAACCGCAGCAGGGGAGGTATCTTCTTCATGGATGTGGAGCGCAATGGGGCGGCGCCGCGAGCCGGCGAGTATAGCACAGGGCTCCCGTCCCTCCTGGATGACGCCGGGCGGTGAAGGCGCTATGGTAGGCGGCCATGGGCCGCCGCCGTGCCATCGCCGTTCGTGCCAGCCGCCGCCTGCTGCTCCTGCTGCTGGCGCTGGTCGCCCTGTGGGGGGGCGGGCGCCTGGTGCAGGTGGCGTGGGAGAGCCACTATGCCGGCGCGCGCGGACCCTACCTCCAGCTGCTCACCAGTGACGGGGTGAGCATCCTGTGGCAGACGGTGCGCCCGTCGTCGGCGGTGGTGCGGTTCGGCCCGGCGGCGGAGGGCGCGCGGGAGGAGCTGGCGGTGCCGGAGGCGGCCACCCGCCACCGGGTGCGGCTGGAGGGCCTGGCCCCGGACACCGATTACGTCTACGAAGTGGCGGGCCTCGGCGGCGGCCGCTTTCACACCGCGCCCGCCGCCGGCGCCCGGGTGCCGGTGCGCCTGTGGGTGCAGGGCGACCCCGGCGAGCCGGGCCCGGCGGCGGAGGCGGTGGTGGCGGCGGCGTTTTCCTGGATGCGGGCCCACCCGCGGGCCGGGCGGCCGCTGCTGGACCTGTGGCTGACCACCGGCGACAACGCCTACCGCTCCGGCTCCAATCCCCAGTTCCAGCGGGCCCTGTTCGAGCCCCGCGCCGGGCTGCTGCGCAAGCTGCCGGTGTGGCCGGCCTACGGCAACCACGATGCCCGGCGCTGGGCCTTCTTCGACATCTTCGAGCTGCCGGCGGCGGGGGAGGCGGGGGGATTGCCGTCCGGCACCGAGCACTGGTTCGCCCTGGACTACGGGCCGCTGCACGTGGTGTTCCTGGACACCCAGTTGGCCGACCTGGACGCCGGCGGCGACATGGCGCGCTGGCTGGAGGCGGACCTGGCCGCCACCGACCAGCCCTGGCGCATCGCCGTGTTCCACCACCCGCCCTACACCAAGGGCAGCCACGACTCCGACCGCTGGCGCGATTCCCGCGGGCGCATGGTGCGCGTGCGCGAAAACCTGGTGCCGCTGCTGGAGGCCGGGGGCGTGGACCTGGTGCTGTCCGGCCACAGCCACATGTACGAGCGCAGCCACCTGCTGGCCTGCCACTACGGAGCCTCGGACACCCTGCGCCCGGAGATGATCGTGGATGACGGGGCCGACGGGGAATACAGGAAGGCGGCCCGGCCCGGGGCGCCGCGCGGCGGCACGGTGTACGTGGTCATCGGCTCCTCGTCCAAGGTGGACCAGGGGCCGTTGGATCACCCCGCCATGGCGGCGGCGCTGGCGCGCATGGGCTCGCTGGTCATCGACATCGACGGGCCGCGGCTGGTCCTGCGCTTCATCGACGGCGACGGTGCCGTGGCCGACGCCTTCACGCTGCGCAAAGAGGGCCCGCCCCGGCCGCGTACCTGTCGTCCCGCGGGCTGATTTTCCCCACCGCGCGCGGGGTCGGGCCGCGGCCGGATTCTGCTACAATCGCCTTCCCCCGGTGCGCGAGGTGTGGCGGCATGATCCTGCAGGTGTACGTGGACGAGCAGACCTTCCCCATCGAGGTGCCCGACTTCGTTCTGCGCGAGGCCACCGAGATGTTCGACCGCATGGACCGCGACATGGATCGCGGCTGGCAGATGAGCCGCACCTGGGTGGAGAAGCCCGACACCGTGCAGCGCTGCCAGATCGCCGCCGACCGCCTGCTCACCGCCCTGCACCAGGAGAACGAGGCGGTGACGGCCATGATGGCCGGCTACATCCTGTCCCGCCTGCCCGGCGTGGTGGGCGTGCGCGTGGACACCACCGGCGACATCACCCAGACCGAGTTCATGACCGGGCCGCAGAGTGTGTCGCCGTAAGCGCGGCCGGTCATTCGGGCACGCCCTGCCACAACATGCGGTAGCCGATCTCGTAGGTCTCCGAGCAGTATTCCGCCACCTTGTCGAACTTCTCCTTGAACACGTGGTCGGCGTGCGATTTCTCGTGGTGCTCGAATGACTTCCAGTAGGTCACGATGGCCAGGTGCGGCTCGGTCATCTTGGTGGCGTCGAACGAGCCCTGCTCCGAGATGAAGCCGGTGTACTCGAACACCTGGCCGCCGATGAAGCCGCCGGCCTCGTCGCCGTAGGTGTTCTTGACCACGTTGCACATCTCGCCCAGGGCGAGTTCCACGTCCTCCACCTTCACGCCCTCCTTGAGCTTGACCACGTTGAAGAGCATGACGGCGCCGTAGGGGATGGTGATGGGTGCGAACATGGACGACCTCCTGGATGCTGCTGAATGGAAACCTGACAGTTGCATAAATTGCGCGATGAATCGTGCCTTCGTGCCTCGATGGCGGGTGCCGGCCCCGTGCATGCCCCCTCACCCCGGCCCTCTCCCCCGCGATGCGGGGGAGAGGGGGAGGGAAGAACCGGTCGCGGCGCCGAACCCCCCGCGGCGGGCGAAAAGACGGTCCCCTCTCCCGCCGGGAGAGGGACAGGGTGAGGGAATCGGAACACGGCTTTATTCCTGCTCGCCCAACCCTCCTCGCCCTGAATCCCCCATTCCGCAGAGGAGGGGATTCATGCAACGTTGGGGCAAACAAGGCGCTACAGCGGAGCGTAGCGCCAACGCGGGTGCGGAACAACCATGCCCCCGTTGCGGGCAAGGGCCGCAAGAGGGATGCCGGGCCCGGCGGCGGCGCTTCCTCTCCAGTTCCCAGCCCCCAGCCCCTTTTTAGTGCCTGAAATGCCGCATGCCGGTGAAGACCATGGCCATGCCGTGCTCGTCGGCGGCGGCGATGACCTCGTCGTCGCGCACGGAGCCGCCGGGCTGGATCACGGCGGTGACGCCGGCCCCGGCGGCCTGGTCGAGGCCGTCGCGAAAGGGAAAGAAGGCATCGGAGGCCATGACCGAACCCTTCACCTCCAGGCCGGCGTGCTCGGCCTTGATGGCGGCGATGCGGGCCGAGTTGACCCGGCTCATCTGGCCGGCGCCGACCCCGATGGTCCGGGCGTCGCGGGCGTAGACGATGGCGTTGGACTTGACGAACTTGCACACCTTCCAGGCGAACAGCAGGTCGGCCATCTCGCGCTCGCCGGGAGCGCGGCGGGTGACCACCTTCAGGTCGTCGTAGAGTGCCAGGTCGGCATCCTGCAGCAGCAGGCCGCCGGTGATCCGTTTGAACTCCAGCCGCGGTGACGGCCGGGCCGGCCAGCGGCCGCAGGCCAGCAGGCGCACGTTCTTCTTCGCCGCCACCACGGCGGCGGCCTCGTCGCTCACCTCGGGGGCGATGATCACCTCCACGAACTGGCGCTCCACGATGGCGGCGGCGGTCTGGGCGTCGAGGGCGTCGTTGAAGGCGATGATGCCGCCGAAGGCGGACTCGGGATCGGTGGCGTGGGCGCGGTCGTAGGCCTCGAGCAGGCTGGCGCCGCGCGCCACGCCGCAGGGATTGGCGTGCTTGACGATGACGCAGGCCGGGCCGTCGTCGAACTGCTTGACGCATTCCAGCGCGGCATCGGTGTCGGCGATGTTGTTGTAGGACAGGGCCTTGCCCTGGAGCTGGACGGCGGTGGCCACCGAGGCCTCGGCCGGGGCGTGCTCCACGTAGAACGCCGCCTTCTGGTGCGGGTTCTCGCCGTAGCGCATGACCTGTTTCTGCACGAACTGGCTGTTGAAGGTGCGAGGGAAGTCCGCCAGGCTGCCGTCGGGCCGGACCCGTCCCAGGTGGTTGGCGATGGCGCCGTCGTAGCGCGCGGTGTGCTCGAAGGTCTTGACCGCGAGGCGGAAGCGGGTGGCGCCGGTGAGGGCGCCGCCGTGCTCGCGCAGCTCGGCCAGCAGCGGTTCGTAGTCGGCCGCGTCCACCACCACCGCCACCGCGGCGTGGTTCTTGGCCGCGGCCCGCAGCATGGCGGGGCCGCCGATGTCGATGTTCTCGATGGCCTCGGCCAGGGTGCAGCCTTCCCGGGCCACGGTCTGCTCGAAGGGATAGAGGTTGACCACCACCAGGTCGATGGGCGCGATGCCGTGCGCGGCCATGACCGCATCGTCGGTGCCGCGCCGGCCCAGCAGGCCGCCGTGGATCTTCGGGTGCAGGGTCTTGAGCCGGCCGTCCATCATCTCGGGAAAGCCGGTGTAGTCGGAGACCTCGGTGACCCGCACACCGGCCTCCGCCAGCAGGCGGGCGGTGCCGCCGGTGGACAGGATCTCCACCCCGAACTCCTGCTGCAGGGCGCGGGCGAGGTCGGCCACGCCGGTCTTGTCGGACACGCTGATGAGCGCGCGGCGAATCTTGCTCATGGCTGAGGTCGCTTCTCGTCTGGTACCGGGTCGATGAGGGCCGGGGCCGGGAGGCCTGCCCGGGCACGGGGCTCGATGGATTATTCGTTGAGGCCGTACTGCTTGAGTTTCTTGCGCAGGGTGCCGCGGTTCAGGCCCAGGATGGCGGCGGCGCGGGACTGGTTGCCGCCGGTGTGGCGCAGGACCGTGGCCAGCAACGGCGCCTCCACCTCGGCCAGCACCAGCCGGTAGAGGTCGGCCGGCGGGTGGCCCGAGAGCTGGTGGAAGTAGGCCTCCACCGCCGCCTGCACGCACTCGCGCAGGGGCCGGTTCTGCACCTCGGGGGTGACGTCCAGGGGGACGGCTGGTTCTTCGCTGGGGGCGGGGCGGGCGCTCATGCGGCCAGCTCCCGCTCCATGAGCCTGTCGAAAAATTCGTTGACCATGGCGAGTTGCTCCTCCGTCGTCTCGACCCGGTTCACCGCCTGGCGGAAGGCGGCGCCGTGGGGATGTCCCTTGCTGTACCAGCTGATGTGCTTGCGCGCGACGCGCACGCCCGTGTGCGCGCCGTAAAACTCGTACAGGTTGTGCAGGTGGCCCAGGAGGATGCGGCGCACCTCGTCGGGTCCGGGCGGCGGCAGGTGCTCGCCGGTGGCCAGGTAGTGGGCGATCTCGCGGAAGATCCAGGGCCGGCCCTGGGCCGCGCGGCCGATCATCACCGCGTCGGCGCCGGTGTAGTCCAGCACGAAGCGGGCCTTTTCCGGCGTGGTGATGTCGCCGTTGGCGATCACGGGAATGCCCACCGCCGCCTTGACCTCGGCGATGGTGTCGTACTCGGCCTCGCCGCGGTAGCCGTCGGCCCGGGTCCGGCCGTGGATGGCCAGGGCCTGGATGCCGCAGTCCTCGGCGATGCGGGCGATGGTCACCGCGTTGCGGTGGTCGCGGTCCCAGCCGGTGCGGATCTTGAGCGTCACCGGCACATCCACCGCCGCCACCACCGCCGCCAGGATCCGGCCCACCAGGGCCTCGTCGCGCAGCAGGGCCGAGCCGGCCATGACGTTGCACACCTTCTTCGCCGGGCAGCCCATGTTGATGTCGATGATCTGCGCCCCCTGGCCGGCGTTGTGGCGCGCGGCCTCGGCCATCATGCCGGGATCGGCGCCGGCTATCTGCACCGACTTGGGCGCGGGCTCGCCGCGGTGATCGGCCCGGCGCCGGGTCTTGGCGCTGCCCCACAACAGCGAGTTGGAGGAGACCATCTCGGACACCGCCATGCCCGCGCCCAGCGCACGGCAGAGCTGGCGGAAGGGGCGATCGGTCACACCCGCCATGGGAGCCAGGATCAGGTTGTTGGGCAGTTGGTAGGGGCCGATCTTCATGTTCAGTCGTTATTGGTTTTGGCTTTGTCCTGGCAACCGGCGGGCGAACAATCATACCCCCTCGGGCGGGCGCGTCAAACCACCTGCACCGGCTAGGGGGCGCCATTGCACGTAAGCTGCGGTGGGCGTGGCGAAAATTTTTTCGTGATCGGGATCGCGCCCGGCACGGCCGCTTGCAAGTGCCTGAATTGACGCGATCAGGAGAGATTGATCTCGAAGTTCACGGCGTCGCGGCCCGGGTCCAGGACCTCGAGCCGGACCTGCACCGGCTGGCCCGGTTCCATCAACAGTTGGCGCTCACTCAGTTCCCCCAGGTACTCTTCCGGGGCGAAGCGGCGCCGTGCCACCGGTGCCCCCGACAGGTCGAACAGCACCACCTCGAAGGCGGGCCAGGGCTGGGCGAAGGGCGCGGCGTTGACCAGGGTGGCGGTGATGCGCAGCACCCCGTCCCGCCCGGGCACGTTGCGGATGTCGCGGTTGAGCAGGCGGATCCGGGTCGTGTCGCGCCGGCCCGAGTAGTAGCAGGGCAGCCGCGCACACCAGGCCCGCACCAGCGGTGCCAGCGCCGGCCGGGCGTGGGCCAGCTGGTAGCCGCGGAAGCTCAGGACCTGGCCCGCCAGCAGCGCTGCCAGCGCCAGCGCGGCCAGTCCCAGGGCGGCGGTGGCCAGGGGGCCGCGGCGGGGACGGGCGGCCGCGGCCAGCGACTCGCGCAGGGCCAGGGGCACGTCCTCGTCGTCCACCACCGGCGGCTCGGCAGGCGTCTCCGGCTCCTTTGGGGTGGGGGTGTCTCCGGCACCGGCCGCCGTCTCCGGTGGCGCCGGCGGCGGGGGCTCCGTCTCCGCCTCCGGTTCCGGCTCCGGCGGGCGGGCTTCCGCGACTTCCGTGGCCGGGGGCGCGGCCGGCGCGTCCCCGGCGTCCGCCGCGGGCGCGGGCCCGGACAGCTCGATGTGCTCCACCTCCAGGCCCAGGTCGCCCTCGGCCAGGCGGTGGTCGGGAGGCGGTGGGGAGGCCTGGGCCGCCGGACCACCTCCGTC
>JALSIK010000282.1 GCA_026990045.1 Chromatiales bacterium
GGTTCCGGAAGGGACGGTTCCGGAAAGGACGGTTCCGGAAAGGACGGTTCCGGAAAGGACGGTTCCGGAAAGGACGGTTCCGGAAAGGACGGTTCCGGAAAGGACGGTTCCGGAAAGGACAACTCTCCCCTGCTCAGCGTCGAGCGCGCCCGCATCGGACACTGGGAAGTCACCGAGCCGTTCCCGGCACGGGTGGACCTCAGCAATGTCGCGGTGGACCGGTGGTCCGTGGTGGATGAGGAGTCCGGGAGGTGCTCGGAGCCGGGCGAAGATTTCCTGCGCATCCTCGAGCTGGCTACGGAGTTCAAGCGTTCCACCTACAGCCGCGTTGAGCAGGCCCTGCGCAACCAGGGCTACCGCGACCTGGCCGATCGCGTCCACCGGGCCATGCGGCGACAGGAACAGTGGCGGGAGGAGCGGAGGCTGGTCACGGCCTTCATGCTGCTTCATTCGCTCATCGGATACGGGACCCGGCGCGCGCCCATGCTCCTGTTCATGCTGGTGTGGTACCTGTTCACCGCGGCCTGGATCGCGGCCGAGCATCCGCAGGTGGTGGCGCTGGCGATGGACACCCGCATCGGGCTGCACGAGATCACGGGACAGGCCCGGGAAGCTTCGGAGGCGGTGGCTCTGGCCCAGGACCTCGATCCGGCCTGCGACGCCGGGTCCCCCGGCACGGACTGCCACTGGGGCAGGACTTCCGGCACGGGGGGTGGACAGGACCCGGTCAAGAACGGTCCGGCCGGCGGCAGGTGGAAGGTGCGCGTGGGCCACGGGCTGGCCCTGGCCCTGCGTTACCACGTGCCCATCATCGCCTGGGACCCGTGGCCCTACCTCCAGCCCCGGGGCGCGGTGATGTGGGCCTATACCAGCGCGGTGGCGGCGGTGCACTGGGTGTTGTGGCCGCTGCTGCTGGCGAGCCTGCTGCAGGCCCTGCTGCCCCGGCGCGAGGACTGAAACCGGGGCGGGGGGAGACTGGTCGGGGTGACTGGATTCGAACCAGCGACTTCCACCTCCCGAAGATGGCGCTCTACCAGGCTGAGCTACACCCCGAAGCGGAACGGGAGGGATTCAGTAGTTGCGGGCGACGGCGAACTCGGTGAGATCCAGCAGGGCGTCCTTGTACGGCGATGCCGGCACCGCGGCCAGGGCCTCGCGCGCCCGCGCGGCCTCCTCCCGGGCGAAGCGGGCAGTGTAATCCAGGGCCCCGGTGGATTCAATGGCGGCCAGCACGTCGTCGATGGCCTCGCGGCCGCCGGTCTCGATGGCCCGGCGCAGCAGCGCCTGCTGGGCCGGGTCGCCGTGGGCCAGGGCGTGGATGAGGGGCAGGGTGGGCTTGCCCTCGGCCAGGTCGTCGCCCACGTTCTTGCCGGTGTCCGCGGCCGAGGCGCTGTAGTCCAGCACGTCGTCCACGAGCTGGAAGGCGGTGCCCAGGTGGATGCCGTAGGCGGCCAGGGCCCGTTCTTCCGGCTCGGGCCGCCCGGCCAGCACGGCGGCCAGGCGGGCGGCGGACTCGAACAGCTTGGCGGTCTTGCCGCGGATGACCTCCAGGTAGCGGGCCTCGGTGGTGTCCGGGTCGTGGACGTTGAGGAGCTGGCGCACCTCGCCCTCGGCGATGGTGTTGGTGGCCTCGGCCAGGATGTCCATGACCCGCATGGAACCCACGTCCACCATCATCTGGAAGGCGCGGGAGTAGAGAAAGTCCCCCACCAGCACGCTGGCCTCGTTGCCCCAGACGTTGTTGGCGGTCTCCTGGCCCCGTCGCAGATCGGAGGCGTCCACCACGTCGTCGTGGAGCAGGGTGGCCGTGTGGATGAACTCAATAATTGCAGCAATATCAATATGTTGTGTTCCGTCGTAGGCCAGGGCCCGGGCGCACAGCAGGTGCAGCACGGGGCGCAGGCGCTTGCCGCCGCTGTTGATGATGTAGTGCCCGATCTGGTTGATGAGGACCACCTCGGAGTGGAGGCGGTCGCGGATGCAGGCGTTCACCCGGTCCATGTCGCCCGCGATGAGGGCATAGATATTTTCAATGTCCGCAGGCACTTATGCGCGTTTCCCGGGGGTGTCGGAGGGTCCGCCATGCTAGGCGGGGGCCGGGGTGGTGTCAAGCGGCGCCGGGCCGCGGGGGCGCCGTAAGTCATTGAATCCCGGGAAGACATCGGTTGACGCGGGGGAGGCGGCCGGGTAGAATTTGCGCCCTTTCGTGGGCGGTGCTCCCGCCCGGCAAGGGAGAATCGAGGCATGTACGCGGTAATCGAGACAGGCGGCAAGCAGTACCGGGTCACCGAGGGCCAGCGCATCCGGGTCGAGAAGATCGACGCCGAGGAAGGCGCCAGCGTGGAGCTGGACAAGGTCCTCATGGTGGGCGAGGGCGAGCAGGTCCGGGTGGGCACCCCCTACGTGGCCGGGAGCAAGGTGACCGCCACCGTGCGCCGCCAGGGCCGCGGGCCCAAGATCCGCATCGTCAAGTTCCGCCGGCGCAAGCACTCGCGCACGACCCAGGGGCATCGCCAGCCCTACACCGAGCTGGAGATCACCGGCATCCAGGCCGGCTGACGGATTCAACCGGGAGTATCTACAGAGATGGCACACAAGAAGGCAGGCGGCAGCACCCGCAACGGTCGCGACTCCATTTCCAAGCGCCTGGGCGTGAAGCGCTTCGGCGGCGAGATGGTGCGCGCCGGCAACATCATCGTGCGCCAGCGGGGCACCCGTTTCCACCCCGGCGTCAACGTGGGCCTGGGCCACGACCACACCCTGTTCGCCAAGGCCGACGGCAAGGTGGTGTTCGAGACCAAGGGCCCCAGGAAGCGCAAGGTCGTGAGCGTGGTGCCGGCCTGAGCCGGGCGCGCACGCGGGCGACGAGGACCCCGTCCCCCGTGGCGGGGTTTTTCGTTTCCGGGCGCGGAAACGGGCGGCCGGTGGCAGCCCGAGCGTTCGACGGCGTGCGGTCGCGCTCTCCCGCCCGCGCCGGGCCGCGGGATTTCCGGTTCCCAAACACTGTGCACGAGCGTTGCAGCCAGCATGAAGTTCGTCGATGAGGCCACCATCCGCGTCGAGGCCGGCAAGGGCGGCGCCGGCTGCGTGAGCTTCCGGCGCGAGAAATTCATTCCCAAAGGCGGGCCCGACGGCGGCGACGGCGGCGACGGCGGCAGCGTGTACCTGGAGGGTGACGCCAACCTCAACACCCTGGCCGACTTCCGCTACACCCGGCGCTTCAAGGCCGAAAACGGCCAGCCGGGACAGGGCGGCAACCGCACCGGCAAGAGCGGCGCCGATCTCGTCGTCAGGGTGCCCCTGGGGACCGTGGTGTTCGACGCCGACACCGGCGAGGAGATGGGGGAGCTGACACAAGCCGGCCGGCGCCTGCTGGTGGCCCGGGGCGGATTCCACGGCATCGGCAACGCCCGCTACAAGAGCAGCACCAACCGCGCCCCGCGCCAGTCCACGCCCGGGACCCCCGGCGAGAGCCGCACCCTGCGCCTGGAGCTGCGGGTGCTGGCCGACGTGGGCCTGGTGGGCCTGCCCAACGCCGGCAAGTCCACCTTCATCCGCGCGGTGTCCGCCGCCCGGCCCAAGGTGGCGGACTATCCCTTCACCACCGTGCATCCCCACCTGGGGGTGGTGAGCGTGGAGCCCCACCGCAGCTTCGTGGTGGCGGACATTCCGGGCCTCATCGAGGGCGCGGCCGAGGGCGCCGGGCTGGGCGTCCGCTTCCTGCGCCACCTGTCCCGTACCCGTCTGCTGCTGCACCTGGTGGACGTCGCCCCGGCCGACGGCAGCGACCCGGTGGCGGCGGTGCGTGCCATCGAGCGCGAGCTGGCCCGGTTCAGCCCGGCGCTGGCGGCGCGCGAGCGCTGGCTGGTGCTCAACAAGATCGACCTGCTGCCGCCGGAGGAGCGGGCCGCGCGCTGCGGGGACATCGTCCGGTGCCTGGAATGGGACGGGCCGGTGTTTTTCGTCTCCGCCGTCACCGGCGAGGGCACCCGCGAGCTGGCGGGGCGCGTCATGGACCGGCTGGAGGAGCGGGCCGCGGAGGAGGCGGCCGGCGCCTGAGCCGGCACTTGCACCGGCGGGCGGCGGCAGGGAGACTCGGGGCATGGCAGAAGGGGCGCAGCGCGAACGGCTCGGGACGGCACGCCGCTGGGTGGTGAAGATCGGCAGCGCGCTGCTCACCGGCGACGGCACGGCCCTGGACCGCGAGGGCATCGCCCGCTGGAGCGCGGAGATGGCCCGCCTGCGCGAGGCCGGCGTGGAGCTGGTGCTGGTGTCCTCGGGCGCGGTGGCCGCGGGCATGGCCCGCCTGGGCCTGTCCGAGCGGCCCCACGCCCTCTACCGCCTGCAGGCCGCCGCCGCCGTGGGCCAGATGGGCCTCATCGAGGCCTGGGAGTCGGCCTTCCAGCGCTTCGGCCTGCACACCGCCCAGGTGCTGCTGACCCACGAGGACCTGTCCCACCGGGGGCGCTATCTCAACGCCCGCAGTACCCTGCGCGCGCTGCTGGACTGGGGCGTGGTGCCGGTGGTCAACGAGAACGACACCGTGGTCACCGACGAGATCCGCTTCGGCGACAACGACACCCTGGCGGCGCTGGTGGCCAACCTGGTGGAGGCGGACCTGCTGGTGGTGCTCACCGACCAGGACGGGCTCCACGAGCGCGATCCCCGCCTGGACCCCGGCGCCGCCGTGGTGCACGAGGCCGCTGCCGGCGATCCCGCCCTGGACGCCATGGCCGGGGCCGAGGGCGGCGCCCTGGGCCGGGGCGGCATGCGCACCAAGCTGCGCGCCGCGCGCCTGGCGGCCCGGTCCGGCACCGCCACCGTCATCGCCCCCGGGCGCGAGGAGGGGGTGCTGGCCGCCATCCGCGAGGGGCGGCGGGTGGGCACCCTGCTGGTGCCGGACCAGGCGCCCCTGTCGGCGCGCAAGCAGTGGCTGGCCGGCCACCTCAAGCTGGCGGGCAGCCTGGTCATCGACGACGGCGCGGTGCGGGCGGTGGTGGAGGGCGGCCGTTCTCTGCTGCCGGTGGGGGTGCGGGAGGTGCACGGCGGGTTCCAGCGCGGCGAGGTGGTGGCCTGCGTGGACGCCGCCGGGCGCGAGGTGGCCCGCGGCCTGGTCAACTACGGCGCCGGCGAGGTGCGGCGCATCATGGGCCAGCCCTCGAGCCGCATCGAGGCCATCCTGGGCTACGTGGACGAGCCGGAGCTCATCCACCGGGACAACATGGTGGTGATGTGACAGGCTGCTGGGTGCTGGGGCCGGCATTCCTGGCCGCCGGCAACGAAAAAAGCCGGCGCGAGGCCGGCTTTTTCAGGGAGCGCGGGCGGGCCTACAGCGCCCGGATGCGGGCGTTGAGCCGGCTCTTGTGCCGCGCGGCCTTGTTCTTGTGAATCAGCCCCTTGCCGGCCATGCGGTCGATGACGGGGACCGCGGCCTGGTAGGCGGCCCGGGCGGCCTCGCGGTCACCGGCGGCCACCGCCTTGAGAACCTTCTTTATATAGGTGCGCATGGTGGCGCGCTGGGAATGGTTCTGCACCCGGCGCTTTTCCGCCTGGCGCGCCCGTTTCCGTGCCTGGGGTGAATTTGCCAAAATGCTCTCTCCGTACCGGTCAGGGTTTGCGGGGGCGCGTATCATGCGGTTTTCACGCCCTTTTGTCAACGCCGCGGCCCGCATCCCGGTACCATGTGGAGAGCCTTGGCCCGAGACTCGGCGCCCATACCCACAATAATAAAATGGAATTGAATTTCGTCCCTGTCCTTCCTCCCGCCGCTTTCCCGGAGCGCCCCTGATGGGCCTGCTGCGTTCCACCGCCGTGGTGGGCGGGATGACCCTGGTCTCGCGCGTCACCGGTTTCCTGCGCGACGTGGTGTTCGCGGTGGTGTTCGGGGCCGGGGCCGGCACCGACGCCTTCTTCGTCGCCTTCAAGGTGCCCAACTTCCTGCGCCGGCTGTTCGCCGAGGGGGCCTTCGCCCAGGCCTTCGTGCCGGTGCTGGCCGAGTACAAGGCCCGCCGGGGCCGGGACGAGGTGCGCGAGCTGCTGGCCCGCACCGCCGGCACCCTGGCCGTGGTGCTGTTCGGCCTCACCGCGGTGGCGGTGGCGGCGAGCCCGGTGCTGGTGATGATCTTCGCCCCGGGCTTCCTGGCCGATGCCGGCAAGTTCGAGCTCACCGCGGCCATGCTGCGCCTGACCTTCCCCTACCTGCTGTTCATCGCGCTCACCGCCCTGGCCGGATCGGTGCTCAACACCTTCGGCCGTTTCGCCGTTCCCGCCGTGACCCCGGTGCTGCTCAACCTGTGCCTCATCGCCGCCGCCCTGTGGCTGGCGCCGCGCATGGCCGAGCCGGTGACGGCCCTGGCCTGGGGGGTGTTCGCCGCCGGCATCGCCCAGCTCCTGTTCCAGCTCCCCGCCCTCCGGCGCGAGGGCCTGCTGGTGGTCCCGCGCTGGGGCTGGCGCCATCCCGGGGTGCAGCGGGTGGTGCGGCTCATGCTCCCGGCCCTGTTCGGCTCCTCGGTGATGCAGGTGAACCTCCTGTTCGACACCCTCATCGCCTCGTTCCTGGTCTCGGGCTCGGTCACCTGGCTGTTCTTCGCCGACCGCATGGTGGAGTTCCCGCTGGGTGTGTTCGGCATCGCCCTGGCCACGGTGATCCTGCCCAGCCTGTCGCGGGAACACGCGGCGGACGACCCGCGGGCCTTCTCCCGCACGCTGGACTGGGCCCTGCGCTGGGTGCTGGTCATCGGTTTCCCCGCGGCGCTGGCCCTGGTGGTGCTGGCGGGGCCCATCATCACCACCCTGTTCCAGTACGGCGCCTTCGGGCCCTGGGACGCGGCCATGGCCGCGGTGGCGCTCATGGCCTACGGCTTCGGGCTGCTGGGGTTCATCCTGGTCAAGGTGCTGGCCCCGGGCTACTACGCGCGCCAGGACACCCGCACCCCGGTGCGGGTGGGGCTCATCGCCATGGGGGCCAACATGGGCGCCAACGTGGCCTTCGTGGGGGCCATGCTGTGGGCGGGCCTGCCCGGGGCCCACGCCGGCCTGGCCCTGGCCACCACCGCCTCGTCGTTTCTCAACGCCGGCCTGCTCCTGCGCGGCCTGCGCCGGGCCGGGGTGTACGTGCCCGGGCCCGGGTGGCGGGCGCTGGCGGCGCAGGTGGCGGCCGCGGGCGCGGCCATGACGGGGCTGCTGTGGTGGCTGGCGGGGGAGCCGGGGCAGTGGCTGGGCGGCGACCCGGCCTGGCGTGCCGGGCGCCTGGCCCTGTGCGTGGCGGCGGGGGCGGCGGTGTACTTCGGGGTCCTTCTGGCGGCCGGCTGGCGGCTGTCGGCCCTGCGCCGGCCCGGCTCCGGGCAGGCCCGCTAGCAGGCGGTTTTGCAACGGCCGGGTAACACCTTGTTATACTTGGCCGCTTTTGAGGCGGCGCGTGGTAACCTGCCCCCGATGGAACTCATTCGCGGTCTGCACAACCTGCGGCCCCGCCACCGGGGCAGCGTGGCCACCATCGGCAACTTCGACGGCGTGCACCTGGGCCACCAGGCGGTCATCGGCCGGCTGGCCGAGCGTGGTGCCGAGCTGGGCGTGCCGGCGACGGTGATCACCTTCGAGCCCCAGCCGCTGGAATACTTCGCTCCCGGCCGCGTGCCGCCGCGGCTGCAGCGGTTCCGGGAGAAGATGGAGACCCTGCGCCGGTTCGCGGTGGACCGGGTGCTGGTGCTGCCCTTCAACCGGCGGCTGGCGGAGATGACGGCGGAGGCGTTCATCCGGCGGGTGCTGGTGGACGGGCTGGGGGTGCGCTACCTGGTGGTGGGCGACGACTTCCGCTTCGGCCGCGGGCGCGAGGGCGACTTCGCCATGCTCGAGGCCGCGGGCCGGGAGCACGGGTTCACCGTGGCCCACCTGCACAGCTTCTGCGTGGACGGCGAGCGGGTGAGCAGCACCCGCATCCGCCGGGCCCTGGAGGCGGGTGACCTGGCCACGGCCGAGCGCCTGCTGGGGCGGCGCTATTGCATGAGCGGGCGGGTGGCCCACGGCGACAAGCTGGGGCGCGAGCTGGGCTTTCCCACCGCCAACATCCACCTGCACCGCAAGGCCTCGCCGCTGGAGGGGATCTTCGCGGTGGAGGTGTTCGGGCTGGAGCGGGAACCCTGGCCGGCGGTGGCGAGCCTGGGCAACCGGCCCACGGTGGACGGCACCCGCACCGTGCTGGAGGTGCACCTGTTCGATTTCGACGGCGACCTCTACGGCCGCCACCTGCAGGTGAGCTTCCTGCACAAGCTGCGCGACCAGGAAAAGTTCGACTCCCTGGCCGCCCTGCAGGCGCAGATCGCGGCCGACGTGGCGGCCACGCGCGCGTTCTTCGACCGCTGGTACGCGCAGGACGCGTGCCGGTGAACGATGCCCAATGACCACAGGCGGTGACCCGTGAGCGACTACAAGGACACCCTCAATCTTCCCCGCACCGACTTCCCCATGCGCGGCAACCTGGCGCAGCGGGAGCCGGACCAGGTCCGGGCCTGGCGCGAGAACCGGCTCTACGAGCGGCTGCGCGAGCACTGCCGGGGCCGGCCCCGGTTCCTGCTCCACGACGGTCCGCCCTATGCCAACGGCGACATCCACATCGGCCACGCGGTCAACAAGATCCTCAAGGACATCATCGTCAAGGCGCGTACCCTGTCCGGGTTCGATGCGCCCTTCGTCCCCGGCTGGGACTGCCACGGCCTGCCCATCGAGCTGCAGGTGGAGCGCGAGGTGGGCAAGCCGGGGGTGGCGGTGAGCCCGGCGGAGTTCCGCCGGGCCTGCCGCGACTACGCCGCGCGCCAGGTGGACGGCCAGCGCGAGGATTTCCGCCGCCTGGGCGTGCTGGGCGACTGGGAGCGGCCGTACCTCACCATGGACTTCCGGTTCGAGGCCGACATCATCCGGGCCCTGGCCCGCATCGTCGCCAACGGCCACCTGCACAAGGGCGCCAAGCCGGTGCACTGGTGCATCGACTGCGGCTCGGCCCTGGCCGAGGCGGAGGTGGAGTACGAGGACAAGACCTCGCCCGCCATCGACGTGCGCTTCGCCGTCCAGGAGGCGCCGGCCCTGTTCGCCCGCTGCCGCGCCGAGGGGGAGGACCATGGCGAGGGCACGCTGTCGGTGGTCATCTGGACCACCACCCCCTGGACCCTGCCTGCCAACCGCGCGGTGGCGGTGCACCCGGGGCTCGAATACGTGGTGGTGCAGACCGCCGGCGTGGGCGGGCATCCCCCGGAGCGGCTGATCCTGGCCGAGGCCCTGCTGGCCGACTGCATGGCCCGCTGGGAGGTGTCCGACTACCGGGTCGTGGCCCGCTGCAAGGGGGCGGAACTGGAGGGCCTGAAGCTGGCCCACCCCTTCTACGACCGAGAGGTGCCCGTCATCCTGGGCGAGCACGTGACCACCGAGGCCGGCACCGGCTGCGTCCACACCGCGCCCGGCCACGGCCAGGACGACTTCGTCGTGGGCCAGCGTTACCATCTCAAGGTGGACAACCCCGTGGGCCCGGACGGGCGGTTCCTGCCCGGGACCCCGCTGTTCGCCGGCGAGCACGTGTTCGAGGCCAACGACGCCATCATCGAGCGCCTGCGCATGGACAACGCCCTGGTCCACGAGACCGCCCTGCGCCACAGCTATCCCCACTGCTGGCGCCACAAGACGCCCATCATCTTCCGCGCCACGCCCCAGTGGTTCATCAGCATGGACCAGGCCGGGCTGCGGCAGCGGGCGCTGGACGCCATCGGCCGCACGCGCTGGATGCCGGAATGGGGCGAGGCCCGCATCCGCGGCATGGTGGAGAACCGGCCCGACTGGTGCATCTCGCGCCAGCGCACCTGGGGCGTGCCCATCACCCTGTTCGTGCACCGGCAGACGGGCAAGTTGCACCCGGACACGGAGGCGCTCATGGAACGGGTGGCGCAGCGGGTGGAGAAAAAGGGCATCGATGCCTGGTTCGATCTCGATCCCGCCGAGCTGCTGGGGGACGAGGCCGGCGAGTACGAGAAGGTGACCGATACCCTGGACGTGTGGTTCGACTCCGGCGTCACCCATTACGCGGTGCTGGAACGGCGCGAGGGGATCGACGCCTTCCCCGCCGCCGATCTCTACCTGGAGGGGTCGGACCAGCACCGCGGCTGGTTCCAGTCGTCCCTGCTCACCTCGGTGGCCATGCGCGGGGTGGCCCCGTACAAGTCGGTGCTCACCCATGGCTTCACCGTGGACGCCAGGGGACAGAAGATGTCCAAGTCGCGGGGCAACGTGGTGGCGCCGCAGAAGGTGGTCAGCACGCTGGGGGCGGACATCCTCCGCCTGTGGGTGGCGGCCACGGACTACCGCGGCGAGATGAGCGTCTCCGACGAGATCCTCAAGCGCATGAGCGATGCCTACCGCCGCATCCGCAACACCGCCCGCTACCTGCTGGCCAACCTGGACGGCTTCGACCCGGGCCGCCACCAGGTGCCGGCGCAGGACATGGTGGCGCTGGACCGGTGGGCCGTGCGCCGCACCGCCGCCCTGCAGGCCCGGGTGCTGCAGGCCTACGACGCCTGCGAGTTCCATCACTTCTACCAGAAGGTGCACAACTTCTGTGCCGTGGACCTGGGCAGCTTCTACCTCGACGTGATCAAGGACCGCCAGTACACCATGCGGCGCGACTCGGTGGCCCGGCGCTCGGCCCAGACCGCCATGTACCACGTGGCCGAGGCCCTGGTGCGATGGCTGGCACCGGTGCTGTCCTTCACCGCCGAGGAGATCTGGCGCCACCTGCCGGGCGAGCGGGCCGACTCGGTATTCTTCGCCACCTGGCACGCGCTGCCGGACATGGCCGTGTCCGGCGAGCCCGTGCCCGACGATGACTGGGCGCGCATCCTGGAGGTGCGGGAGGCGGTGTCCAAGGAGCTGGAGCGGCTGCGCGTGGCCGGGGAGATCGGCGCCTCGCTGGATGCCGAGGTGGACCTCTACTGCGGGCGCGAGATCCACGACGTCCTGGAGCGGCTGGGCGACGAGCTGCGCTTCGTCTTCATCACCTCCGGGGCGCGCGTGCACCTGGTGGTGGACACCCCCCCGCCGGAGGCCATGCACTTCACCCTGTCCTCCCGCGACGAGGTGTGGGTGGCGGTGGCCGCCTCGCCCCATCCCAAGTGCGTGCGCTGCTGGCACCACCGCCCCGACGTGGGGCGCCACCCGGACCACCCGGAGCTGTGCGGCCGCTGCGTGGACAACGTCGCCGGCACCGGCGAGACGCGGCGGTTCGCCTGATGGCTTGGCGTCCCGGACCCATGCTGCCCTGGGCGCTCGTGGCGGTGCCGGTGGTGGCACTGGACCAGCTCACCAAGCGCCTGGCGCTGGAGCTGCTGGTGCCTCACCAGCCGGTGCCGGTGGTGCCCGGCTTCAATCTCACCCTCATGTTCAACACCGGCGCCGCCTTCAGCTTCCTGGCCGGGGCCTCCGGCTGGCAGCGCTGGTTCTTCACCGCCGTGGCGCTGGTGGTGAGCGCGGCCATCGTGGTGTGGCTGCAGCGGCTGCCGGCGGGCAGCCGCTGGCTGGCGGCGGCCCTGGGGCTCATCCTGGGCGGGGCCCTGGGCAATCTCTGGGACCGGCTGGTTCTGGGTCATGTGGTTGATTTCATAGACATTTACTACGGCCGCTGGTCATGGCCCGCCTTCAACCTGGCCGATTCCGCCATCACCGTGGGGGCGGTGATGCTGGTGATCGACGCCCTGCGGGCGCGGCGACGGGGCCAGGCATGAGATAATGACGGGCATGCAGACCCTGGACGACGATCAGATCCGTCCCGGCAGCCGCGTGACCATGCACTACACGGTGCGGCTGGAGGACGGCATGGTGGCCGACACCTCGCGGGAAGGCGAGCCGCTCACCTTCACCCTGGGCGACGGCAGCGTGGTGCCGGGCCTGGAGCTGGCCCTCTATGGCCTGCGCGCGGGCGACACCCAGACCCTGGCCATCGCGCCCCAGGACGCCTTCGGCTTCCGCGATCCCGACAACGTCCATACCCTGCCGCGCAGCGAGTTTCCCGCTGACATGGCGCTCGAGGAGGGGCTCATCGTGGAGTTCGCCACCCCCTCCGGCGAGACCACGCCGGGCGCGGTGCGGCGCGTCGGGGACGACGAGGTGGAGGTGGACTTCAACCATCCCCTGGCGGGACACGAGATCACCTTCGAGGTGGAGATCCTCTCGGTGTCGCCGCCGGCGGCGGACGGCGGGGACTGAGGCCGTGCGCATCCTGCTGGCCAATCCCCGCGGTTTCTGCGCCGGCGTGGACCGCGCCATCGAGATCGTGGAGCGGGCGCTGGAACTGTTCGGCGCGCCGGTGTACGTGCGCCACGAGGTGGTGCACAACCGGTTCGTGGTGTCCTCGCTGCGCGGCCGCGGCGCGGTGTTCGTGGAAGAGCTGGACGAGGTGCCCGACGGCGCCATCGTGGTGTTCAGCGCCCACGGCGTCCCGCGGCGGGTGCGCGAGGCGGCCGAGGCGCGGGGGCTGCGCGTGTTCGACGCCACCTGCCCGCTGGTGACCAAGGTCCACCTGGAGGTGCTGCGCTTCCTGCGCGACGGCCGTGACTGCATCCTCATCGGCCATGCCGGCCATCCCGAGGTGGAGGGCACCATGGGCCAGGTGGATCCCGGCGACAGCGGCCGCATCCACCTGGTGGAGCGGCCGGAGGACGTGGCCCGCCTGCCGGTGACGCCTGGCACGCCGCTGGCCTACGTGACCCAGACCACCCTGTCCCTGGACGACACCCGCGAGGTGGTGGCCGCCCTGCGCCGGCGCTTTCCCGCCATCGCGGGCCCGCGCAAGGACGACATCTGTTACGCCACCCAGAACCGGCAGGAGGCGGTCAAGGCCCTGGCCGGTGCCTGCGACCTGGTGCTGGTGGTGGGCTCGCCCAACAGCTCCAACTCCAACCGCCTGCGCGAGGTGGCCGAGCGCGCCGGCGTCCCGGCCCGCCTGGTGGACGGCCCGGGGGACCTGCGGCGGGAATGGTTCGACGGCATCGGCACGGTGGGCCTCACCGCCGGGGCCTCGGCCCCCGAGGTGCTGGTGGAACGGGTCGTCGAACGCCTGCGCCAGTGGGGCGGCGGGCCGCCGGAGGAGTTCAGCGGGCGCGAGGAGACCGTGTCCTTCTCCCTGCCCCAGGCGCTCCAGTGAACCTGATCATTGCCTAAATTTCCTCCCCCTGGGATGAAGGAGTCAGGGGTGGGGAGGGTTGCAGGAGCAGGAAAAAAACCCGTGTTCCGATCCCCTCACCCTGTCCCTCTCCCGGCGGGAGAGGGGACCGTCTTGTCGCCCTCCGCGGGAGCCCGGCGCCGCCACCGGTTCTTACGTCCCCCTCTCCCCCGCATCGCGGGGGAGAGGGCCGGGGTGAGGGGGTGTGCACCGGGCAGCTCCCTGGTGCTCTGCAGGAGACCAGAGGCGAACCTGGATTTCCCCCCTGGGTGCAATGCGCCCGGGGCCTGCTTCCGGCCCCCGGCCCTGCCATCGAAGCACGGAAACACGATTCATCACGAATTTTATGCAACTGCCGGGTGAAGTGAAAAGGGGGCGCCACGCGGCGCCCCTCTTCCTCATGCCGTTGCCCGGAATGCGGTCACTGGGACCAGCATTCCCGCGCCCGCTGTTCCTTGGTCTCCCCGCTCGCCAGCGCGGTCTTGGGGGTGCCGGCGTAGCTCTTGATGCCGGTGTGGGTGAGGGTGAAATCGGGGCAGCGCTTGTCCTCCTGGTCGCCGCTGGTGAACATGGCCGGCGTGGCCTGGAGGGTGTAGGTGGAGGCCGTGAGGGTGGTCACGGCGATCTCGTAGTAGCCGCGGCAGGAGATGAAGCCGGTGCTGCCCCCGACCATGTAGCCCCGGTTGCGCCCGCAGTCGTCGGGATTGGACCCCGCGGCCGATCCGGGCTCGTTCTGCATGTAGCTGCCCAGGGCGGTGGCGCCCCCGGCCCCGTCGTCATAGGTGCCGTTGTCGCTGCGGTACCGCTCCAGGGCCACCTGGGCCGCCAGCAGGGCCCGGATGGCGTCGGTGCGCCGGTTCTTGGCCGCCTGCTGGGTGTACTGGTTCCATGCGATCACCGCCAGGATGGCGATGACGGCGGCGGTGATCATGAGTTCCACCAGGGTCAGGCCCCGGGCCCGGCGGCCCCCGGCGGGCAGGCGCGCGGCGATCATTTGAGCAGCCGGATCTGCTGGATCACGCCGCCCCGGAGCATGGTGACCTCCACCCGGCTGCCGCGGCGCAGGTCGGCCAGGCGCGCCGGGCGCCCGTCCCGGGTCAGGACCACCACGTTGTCGGCCAGCGGCAGCACCTCGTCGTCCAGGCCGATTTTGCCGTCCTTGACGAAGTGGACGGTGTCCTCGTACACGTGCAGGACCGTGGAACCACGGGCCCCGGGTTTCTCCGCCATGACCGGCTGGACCGCCAGGACCGCCAGCAGGGCAAGCATCGTCGGCGTTCTCATCATGCTTTCATCTCCATGGCCGTCATCGTACACGGTTACTGCGCGAAGATCTGCCGCCAGGACCTGCGCCCCAGGGTGCTCTTGTCCGGGTTCTCGTCCTTGATGTCCAGGCCGCCGTCCGAACGGCTGAAGATCTTCTTCTCGTCGCAGGGCGGGCTGGCACAGCTCGTGGGCGTCAGCACCGCCGGCGAGCTGATGGT
>JALSIK010000283.1 GCA_026990045.1 Chromatiales bacterium
GCCGGCCAGCGCCACCCCGCTCACCGAGACCAGCGGGATCAACAGCGCGATCTCGAAGATCTCGATGTAGATGCGCACCTTCTGGGCCTCGTCCATGGCCCCCACGCCGTCGAACTTGTACACGTTGAGCAGGCCGACGAAGATGCCGCCGCCCACGATGGCCACCCGCCCCAGGGTCTGCATGGTGGTGTGCATGAGCTTCACCTGCGCGGGCGGCAGCGGGTGGCCTTCCTCGTCGCGGGTGGGCACCGCCTCCACGGTCATGGCGTCGGCCACCACGTCCTGGAGGATGTAGCCCACCGGGGCCAGCAACGCGCTGAGCACGTACCAGGTGGAGACGGGCATCACCGCGGCCATGGCCTCACGGTGGCCCAGCAGGCCGATCATGATGAGCAGGCTGGCCGCGACGAGCACGGCACCGAGCACCACCAGCACCGACTTCCAGCGCCAGATGAGATCCACCAGGTGGCCCAGGGGCATCTTCAGCGCCCACGGCACGTTGGCCCAGAAACCCAGGGCGGCCAGGAACTCGGCCGAGAGGTCCAGGTAGTCCTTGACGAAGAAGACGCCGACGACGTTGGTCAGGCCCGAGATGCCATAGGCGGCATAGACCATGAGCGGCGGCAGGTAGGACAGCCGCAGTTCCCGGCCCAGCTCCAGAATGTTGCGGTCCACCCAGTGGTACAGCCGGTACAGCATGGGATGCGACGGTCCTGCGTGGAAAACGGCGTCCAATGGTACTGCAAGCCCGGCCCCGGCGGGTCCCTGTCCGCCGCCCGCGGCGGGCCGGACGTGGGCAACGGCCGGCGGCATGATGGCTCGCCGGGCCCGTGGCCCGCGCCCCCCGGCGGCCCGGCCGGGGCGGGGAGGACGCCTCCCGGCAGGCGGCCCCCGCTTCGGGGCGTCTCTAAGTCATTGATTTTTTCATTTCATATAGGGGTTTCCCCTAGTCGACTAGGTAGATCCCCTAATTGTTTCCGCGTCGCCGGTTCCCTATGCTTCCCCCAGCGGAACCCGGGGCCTGCGGGGCCCGGGAGAAAAACGCCAAACCATTACAACAACACGATTCAATCGACGCGGAGGGAAGCCGGAGGTGATTACCGTCCTCCTGGCCGATGATCACGATCTGGTGCGCACCGGCATCAGGCGCCTGCTGGAAGACGTGGAGGATATCCAGGTCGTGGGCGAGGCCCACAGCGGCGAGGAAGCCGTGCGCCAGGTGCGCGAGCTGCGGCCGGACGTGGTGCTCATGGACCTCAGCATGCCGGGCATGGGCGGCATGGAGGCCACGCGCAAGATCGCGGCGGCCAATCCCCGGACCAGGGTCATCGTGCTCACCATGCATGCCGACAAGCTCTACCCCCAGCGCCTGCTCAAGGCGGGGGCGCGGGGCTATCTCACCAAGGGCGCCAGTGTCACGGAGATCGTGCATGCCATCCGCCAGGTGATGGCCGACCGCCACTACCTGAGCCCGGAGGTGGCCCAGCAGGTGGCGCTGGCGGGCAGCGGCGGCGAGGCATCACCTTTCGCCAGCCTCTCGGAGCGCGAGCTGCAGGTGCTGCTCATGCTCATGGAGGGGGATCGCATCGCGGACATCTCCCGGCGGCTGTGCCTCAGCCCCAAGACCGTGAGCACCTACCGCCAGCGCCTGTTCGCCAAGCTGGGCGTGAACAGCGACGTGGAGCTGACCCGCCTGGCCATCCGCCACGGCCTGGTGGTGGCCGAGGATCCGGCGGCCTACGAGTCCGGGAACTGAGGGCGGAGGGGGAGCCCCCGCCTTCCCGGCGTCCAGATTCGTGACACATGTCACATTTTGATGTGCCCGTATAGGGGTTTCCCCTAGTTGACCCAGGGATCTCCCTAAGTCCGATTAGGGATCTCCCCAATTGACGCCCCGGTGGGGCTCTGGCATATGGAGCCGGAAACCCGGACATTTCCACGCGCAGACCCGCCAGGGAGGCCCCGCCATGGACGAGACCACCCCCACCGCCCCGCCTGCCGACGCCAGCCGCATCACCGTGAGCGCCTGCGGCGAGACCCTGGACGTGCTGTGGCTGGATGGCCGCGAGCACCTCAACGAGCCGCTGGAGCTGGAAGTGGACGTGGACGCCCCGGGGCGGAGGTGGCTGGACGGGGTGCTGGGGAGCCGG
>JALSIK010000284.1 GCA_026990045.1 Chromatiales bacterium
GTGTCATATTCCAGCCGGGCGAAGACGGTCACGTACGACGGCTCCTCCAGCTGGGTGTAGGACACCCCGTTGCTCTTGACCACCAGCGTGGCGGGCCCCACATTGGTGACGTAGGCGGTGCCGGTGTCGGCCCACGCCAGCCCCGGCAGCATGGCCGCCGCCACGAGGACCCTGGAAAGATTCGACATTGCCATGTTCGGCCTCCTGGACAGGGTTTCGCCTTGACCGTTGCCCATGGGTCGCCGCGGACCGCCCGCCGGTTCACTCCCCGCCGCCACGCGCCCGTAACGCCAGTATAGCAGTCATGCAAGTGATTGATTCGGCGTGGCCGGGCCGGCGCCGGCGCCCGTGGCAAAGGCCGCGATGGCCCGTCACTCCCACTCGATGGTGGCGGGGGGCTTGCTGGAGATGTCGTAGGTGACGCGGGAGATGCCGCGGATCTCGTTGATGATGCGGTTGGACACGCGCTCGAGGAACTCGTAGGGCAGGTGCGCCCAGCGCGCGGTCATGAAGTCCACCGTCTCCACCGCGCGCAACGCGATCACGTAGTCGTACTGGCGGGCGTCGCCCATCACCCCCACCGAGCGCACGGGCAGGAACACGGCGAAGGCCTGGCTCACCCGGTCGTAGAGGTCCGCCGCGCGCAGCTCCTCGATGAAGATGGCGTCGGCCCGGCGCAGCAGGTCGGCGTACTCCTTCTTCACCTCGCCCAGGATGCGCACCCCGAGGCCCGGCCCCGGGAAGGGATGGCGGTAGACCATGTCGTAGGGCAGGCCCAGCTCCACCCCCAGCTTGCGCACCTCGTCCTTGAACAGCTCGCGCAGGGGCTCCAGCAACTTGAGGTTCATCTTCTCCGGCAGGCCGCCCACGTTGTGGTGCGACTTGATCACGTGGGCCTTGCCGGTCCTGGCCCCGGCCGACTCGATGACGTCGGGATAGATGGTCCCCTGCGCCAGCCAGCGCACGTCCTCGAGCCGGGCCGCCTCCTCGTCGAAGACCTCGATGAACAGGTTGCCGATGATCTTGCGCTTGCGCTCCGGGTCGGTCACGCCGCGCAGGGCCTCGAGGAAGCGCTCCTCGGCATCCACCCGGATCACGCGCACCCCCATGTGCTGGGCGAAGGTGGCCATGACCTGGTCGCCCTCGTCCAGGCGCAGCAGGCCGTTGTCCACGAACACGCAGGTGAGCTGGTCGCCGATGGCCCGGTGCAGCAACGCCGCCACCACCGAGGAATCCACCCCGCCCGAGAGCCCCAGCAGCACCTTCTCGCCGCCCACCTGCTCGCGGATGTGGCGGATGCTGTCCTCGATGATGTTGCCCGGCGTCCACAGGCCGTCGCAGCCGCAGATGTCGATGACGAAGCGGCGCAGGATGCGCGCCCCCTGGCGGGTGTGGGTCACCTCGGGGTGGAACTGGAGGCCGTAGAAGCCCCGCTCGTCGTCGGCGATCCCGGCCAGCGGGGCATTGTCGGTGCTGGCGATGACCTTGAATCCCGGTGGCAGGGCGGTGACGCGGTCACCGTGACTCATCCACACGTCCAGCAGGCCCCAGCCCTCGGGGCTGGTGTGGTCCTCGATGTCGCGCAGCAGGCGCGAGTGGCCCCGGGCCCGCACCCGGGCATAGCCGAACTCGCGCCGGCTGGCGGTCTCCACCTGGCCGCCGAGCTGCGCGGCCATGGTCTGCATGCCGTAGCAGATCCCCAGCACCGGCACCCCCAGCTCGAACACCACCGGGTCGGCGCGCGGGGTGGTGGCCTCGGTCACCGTCTCCGGCCCGCCGGAGAGGATGATCCCGCGCGGGGCGAAGTCGCGGATGGCCGCGGCCGGCCAGTCGAAAGGATGGATCTCGCAGTAGACGCCGGCCTCGCGCACGCGGCGGGCGATGAGCTGCGTGTACTGCGACCCGAAATCCAGGATCAGGATCCGCTGGGCGTGGATGTCGGTGGCAGGGGTGTTCACTGGATCGGTATGGTGCCAATCAGCCTGCGGCCGGGGCCCGGGGGCGGCCGTTCAATCGACGCGGTAATTGGGGGCTTCCTTGGTGATCTGGACGTCGTGCACGTGGCTCTCGCGCATGCCGGCGTTGGTCACGCGCACGAACTGCGGCCTGGTGCGCATCTGCTCGATGTCGGCACAGCCGGTGTAGCCCATGGAGGCCCGCAGGCCACCCAGGAGCTGGGTGATCACGGTGCGCAGCGGGCCCTTGAAGGGAATGCGGCCCTCGATCCCCTCGGGCACCAGCTTGTCCGCCTCGCCGCCCTCCTGGAAGTAGCGGTCGGACGAACCGTGGGCGTTGGTCATGGCCCCCAGCGAACCCATGCCGCGGTAGGACTTGTAGGACCGGCCCTGGTACAGCTCCACCTCGCCCGGCGCCTCCTCGGTGCCGGCGAACATGCTGCCCACCATCACGCAATGGGCGCCGGCGGCGATGGCCTTGGCCAGGTCGCCCGAGTAGCGGATGCCGCCGTCGGCGATGACGGGGATGTCGGTGTCGGCAAGCGCTTCCACCACGTTGGCCACGGCGGAGATCTGCGGCACCCCCACCCCGGCCACGATGCGGGTGGTGCAGATGGAACCGGGGCCGATACCCACCTTGACCGCGTCGGCGCCGGCGTCGGCCAGGGCGCGCGCGGCCTCGGCGGTGGCGATGTTGCCGCCCACCACCTGCACTTCCGGGTAGTGCTGCTTGACCCAGGCCACGCGGTCCAGCACCCCCTGGGAGTGACCGTGGGCGGTGTCCACCACGATGAGGTCCACCCCGGCCTCCACCAGGGCCGCCACCCGTTCGTCGGTGCCGGCCCCCACGCCCACCGCCGCGCCCACGCGCAGCCGGCCCTGGTCGTCCTTGCAGGCATTGGGATACTCGGAGGCCTTCTGGATGTCCTTGACCGTGATGAGGCCGCGGAGCTGGAACTCGTCGTTGACCACCAGCACCTTCTCGATGCGGTGCTCGTGCAGCAGGCGCAGGATCTCGTCGCGCTCGGCGCCCTCCTTCACCGTCACCAGTTTCTCCCTGGGTGTCATGATGCTGGAGACCGGCTCGTCGTGCCGGGTCTCGAAGCGCAGGTCGCGGCTGGTGACGATGCCCACCAGGTCCTCGCCGGCCACCACCGGGACGCCCGAGATGTGCTGGGCCCGGGTCAGCGCCAGCACCTCGCGGATGCTGGTGTCCGGGGTCACGGTGAACGGGTCCTTGATGACCCCGCTCTCGAACTTCTTCACCCGCCGCACCTCGGCCGCCTGCTGCTCGGCGCTCATGTTCTTGTGGATGATGCCGATGCCGCCCTCCTGGGCCAGGGCGATGGCCAGCCGCGCCTCGGTCACGGTGTCCATGGCGGCGGAGACCAGGGGGATGTTGAGGCGGATGGTGCGGGTGACCCGGGTGGCCAGGTTCACGTCCCGGGGCAGCACCGTGGAGTGCGCCGGCAGCAGCAGGACGTCGTCGAAGGTGAGGGCTTCCTCGGCAATTCGCAGCATGGATCCAGGCTTCCGTCGGGGGTCGGGATACGGCGGGATACCGTATATAAGGGGCGGAATTATAAAGATCCGGCTCTCCCCGGTAAACGGCCGCGGGGACGTTGCCAAGCCCGGTGACGCCCAGCATAATAGGGGGCACCCCTACGGCGCGGGGGGTGAACAACAACGGCAAGGCACCCGCGCGCGGTCCGCCCGGGCCGGCTTTTTCCCTTGAAGAACAACATGGTGCCTGCCAAACCATAGACTTCCTGGAGGAACCGATGAAGAAACTCGCAGCGCTTTGTACCGCCCTTCTGCTCGGCATCTCCCTGGCCGGCTGCGCCGGCGGTCCCGCCGAGCCCGGCTACACCCAGGCCGATGCCCAGGCCGCCATCGCCGCGGCCAAGGCCGCCAAGAAGAAGGTCGCCGCCGTGGGCTTCGAGTGGCGCGACACCGGCAAGCTCATCAAGAAGGCGGAAAAGGCCCTCAAGGCCGGTGACTATGCCAAGGCCGTGAAGCTGGCCAAGAAGGCCGAGCGCCAGAGCAAGAACGCCTACGCCCAGTACCAGGCCAACAAGAACGCCGGCCCGCGGATCTGACCGCCGGCCCGCGCGACGACGGGGCCGGGCCCGTGCCCGGCCCCGTTTTTTCTGCGAGACCGTTCCGCCATGCCCCGTCCCGCACCGCAAGCATGAACCGGGACCCCCAGGCCGCCGGTCCGCCGCGCCACGTCTACACCGTCAGCCGCCTCAACCGCGAGGCCCGCACGGTGCTGGAGGGCGGGTTTCCCCTGCTCTGGGTCGAGGGCGAGATCTCCAACCTCGCCCGGCCCGCCTCGGGCCACCTCTATTTTTCCCTCAAGGACCCGGCGGCCCAGGTGCGCTGCGCCATGTTCCGCAACCGCAACCTGCACCTGGGCTTCGAGCCCGCCGACGGCCAGCAGGTCCTGGTGCGGGCCCGGGTCAGCCTGTACGAGGCCCGCGGCGAGTTCCAGCTCATCGTGGAGCACATGGAGGAGGCCGGCACCGGTGCCCTGCGCCGGGCCTTCGAGGCCCTCAAGGCGCGGCTGGAGAAGGAGGGCCTGTTCGCCCCGGAGCACAAGCGGCCCCTGCCCGCCCATCCCCGCTGCGTGGGGGTGATCACCTCGCCCTCCGGCGCCGCCGTCCGCGACATCCTCACCACCCTGCGGCGGCGCTTTCCCGCCCTGCCCGTCATCGTCTACCCGGTGCCGGTGCAGGGCGAGGGCGCGGCCGAGGCCATCGCCGCGGCGCTGCACCGCGCCAACGAGCGGCGCGAGTGCGACGTGCTCATCCTGGCCCGCGGCGGCGGCTCGCTGGAGGACCTGTGGGCCTTCAACGAGGAGGTGGTGGCCCGCGCCATCCGCGCCTCGGCCGTCCCGGTGGTCACCGGGGTGGGCCACGAGATCGATTTCACCATCGCCGACTTCGCCGCCGACCACCGCGCCCCCACCCCCACCGCCGCGGCGGAGCTGGTGAGCCCGGACCAGCAGGCCTGGCGCCGGCGCCTGGACCAGCTGGCGGCGCGCCTCCACCTGCTCATGGCCCGCCGCCTGGAGCACCTGCGCGAGCGCCTGGCCTGGCTCGGCGGCCGCCTGCGGGAACCGCGCCGGCGGCTGCAGGAGGCCAGCCTGCGCCTGGACGAGCTGGACCTGCGCCTGCACCGGGCCATGGAACGGCGCCTGCGCCACGAGGGCCATCGCCTGGCCGTGCTGCGGGCGCGCCTGCTGCGCCACCACCCCGAGGCGGTGCTGGCCGCCGCCCGCAGCCGCTGCGCCCTGCTGGCCCAGCGCCTGGCCGCCGCCGCCCGGGATCGGCTGGGCGAGGCCCGCCACCGGCTGGAACTGGCCGCCCGCGGCCTGGAGGCGGTGAGCCCCCTGGCCACCCTGGCCCGCGGCTACGCCATCGTCTCGGACCCCGCGGACGGGACCGTGATCCGGGCCGCCCGCCGGGTGCGTCCCGGCCAGACCGTGGAGGCCCGGCTCCACGAGGGCCGGCTGCTGTGCCGGGTGGAGGAGACCCGTGACTGAGCCGTGCGCCCTGGCCTGGACCGCCGCCCTCCTCCTGGCCGCTGCCGCGGCGGCGGCCGCGCCGCTGCCGCAGGAGGCGCCGGTGCCCGGCGGGGTGGCACTGGTGCCCCTGCCGGCGGCGGGCGCCGGGGCACCCGTGGCCCGGTACCGGGGCAGGCGGGTGCTGGTGTACCCGGACGGGGCGCGCTGGGTGGCGGTGGTGGGCATTCCCCTCGCCGCCAGGCCCGGGGCGGCGGTGCTGGAAGTGGATGCCGGCTCCGGGGTCCGCCGGGTGGAGTTCGCCGTCCGCCCCAAGGACTACGCGGTGCAGCGGCTCACCATCGGGGACCGGCGCAAGGTGGAACCCACGGCCGAGGACCTCGAGCGCATCCGCCGCGAGCAGAAGCGCATCCGCGCCGCCCTGGCCCGCTGGCGCGAGGCCCGGCCCGAGGCGCTGGTGTTCGACAGGCCCGTGGACGGGCCCCTGTCCAGCCCCTTCGGCCTGCGCCGCTTCTTCAACGGCAAGCCGCGCCGGCCCCACTCGGGCCTGGACATCGCCGCGCCGGCGGGTACGCCGGTGCGGGCCCCCGCCGCCGGGGTGGTCACCGAGACCGGTGACTACTTCTTCAACGGCAGGACGGTGTTCCTGGACCACGGCCAGGGCCTGGTGAGCATGTTCTGCCACCTCTCGCGCATCCGCGTGCGTCCGGGCGACGTGCTGGCCCGGGGCCAGGTGCTGGGGGAGGTGGGCGCCACCGGGCGGGTCACCGGGCCCCACCTGCACTGGACCGTGAGCCTCAACGACGCCCGGGTGGACCCGGCCCTGTTCCTGCCCCGGGAACAGGCCGCCGGGGCCGCTACCAGCGGAACGGGCCCCGCACCTCGTAGGTGATGCCGCCGCCGGCGTGGCCGGCGGTACCCCGCTGGGAGCTGAAGTACAACCGGTCGCCGGCGGGATGGAAGGCCGGGCCGGCCAGCTCCGAGCGCGGCTGGCCCGTGACCTGGACCACCGGAAAGGCATCGCCGCCGGGGGTCACCACGGACAGCCGCAGCGCCCCGCCGTCCTCCGCCGCCAGCACGTTGCCGCCGGGGGTCACGGCCAGGTTGTCGGGCGCGGCGAGCCCGGGCCGCTCGTGGCGGGCCGGGTCCCACCACACCCGCAGCCGGCCCGCGGCCGGATCCAGCGCCCGGATGCGGCCGTCGCCCTTGGTGGCGAACACCACCCGCCCGTCCAGCCACACGATGCCCTCGCCGCCGTCGAAGCGCACGGCACCGGGCACCCGCTCCCGCAGCGGGCGGTCGCCGCGCCGCGGCACCGGCCGCCAGCGCGTGCCGCCGCCCGGCGCGCGGGCCAGGGCCTCCAGCCGCCCGCCGTCCAGGTCCGGGGCACGGCCCCCGCGCGCGGGCCGGGGCGGCACGTAGCGGTAGAGCAGCCCGCCGGGCACGTCCTCGGTGAGGTAGATGATGCCCGTGGCCGGGTCCACCGCCGCGGCCTCGTGGGCAAAGCGCCCCAGCGCCGGCAGCGGGCGGGCCGGCCGCCGGCCCCGCGGATCGCACTCCCACACCAGGCCGTCGGGCACCTCCTCGCAGGAGAGCCAGGTGCCCCACGGGGTGGCCCCGCCGGCGCAGTTGCGCCGGCCCCCCGACATGATGGAATACGCCGCCACCACCCGGCCGCCGCGGTCGAAGCGCAGTGCCCCCACCCCGCCCCGGCCACCGGGCAGCTCGCTGTTGGAGACGTAGATCCAGCCCCCGCCGGGCCGGGCGAAGACGGCGCCCCCGTCGGGCGCGCCGTGCCAGCGGTAGCCCGACCCCGGCACCGGCGGCTCGCCGCTCCGGGCCACGACGCGGGCGGAGAACCCCGGCGGCAGGCGCAGGCCCAGGGCGCCGGGCGGGCCCAGCACCGGCGGCGGGGCCGGCGGCCGGGCCCTGGTGCCGGGCGCCAGGGCGGCCAGCGCCCCCGCCGCCAGCGCCTTCAACCAGGCCCGGCGGGACCACGCCTTGCGGGGAATCGCTGCCATGGCGGCCATTCAGCGGCGGGAAAAAGGGATCCCCTGCTCCCGCGGGGGCGGCGCGGCACGGTACATTTCCATGGCCTGCCCACAGGTATAGGCCAGCGTCCTCTTGTAACGGAGATCCAGCGGCTCGTAGGCTTCCGCCCCCGGCGGCAGGGGGAAGGTCAGGCGCTGACTGCCCTTGACACCGGGAAACGGCCCCGGTTTGCCGTCGTAGAGACAACCCAGCGGCTCCTCACCGTAGCCCACCACGATCTGCACGATGCATCCGGGGCACCGCCGGGGCGACCAGACCCAGAAGCTGCCGCCCACGTGAAAGCGATCGTCGTAACCGAAGGGAAAGAACATGCGCACCCGGCCCAGATACACGCCGCCGGCTGCACGGGCCCGGGCCGGCAACCGGGCCATCTCCAGCGGGATCCACCGGAACCCCGCCAAGGCTTCCCGCTCGCGATCCGACAGCGGCCGGCCGGTATGAAAACCCAGCACCACGCAGGGCCTGGCCGCGCGTTTCCCGGGGGAGAAGTCGTAGGTCATGAACACGTGCTCGGGGAAGACCTTGCCCCCCATCTCCCCCGCCAGGTTGACCCCGTACACGAACCCCAGCTTCCCCACCCCCACCAGGCGGCGCTCCCTGACCCCGGGATCCCCGAACAGGTCGTTCATGTGGGCCAGGCACTCGGCAAAGCTGCCGGGAAAGACCTTGTGGGCCGGTACCCGGTCCGCCGCCCGCTCCTCCCGGCACCGCCCCGAGCCCGGATCCGGGGCATAGGGAAGCACGAACCCGGCCTCTGCGTTGACATACAGGCAACCCGGGGCCCCGTCCGCACGCGCCGCCGGGGCGGTGGCGTGCACCAGCCCCCACATCACTCCCACGACAACGAGCATCCTCATGGCACCGGCCCCGGTTTCCCGATCCCGCATTGTATCCCCGAACAGGCTGTTGAAAGACAGCCTGATAAGGCGGGGCAGGGATGCCCCGCCCGCGAATCAAGCGTGTAAACGCTTGATTCGGCGTAGCCGAACCCGGACCTGCACCGGGTTCGGCGCGTTGAAAAAGGCCAGGACGGCCTTTTTCAACATCCTGCTAATATACCGCGTTCGCGCCCGCGCGGAGCGGGAGATCGGGCACCGGAATGCCGCGGACCGGCCCGGTGTGGAAAAGAGGCGGAAGCCGGGACGGTCGCTCAGCGCCGCCCGCGCACGTGGCGCTTGAGGCGGCGGCGCTTTTCCAGCTGGCGGCGGGTGAGCGCGTTGCGCCGGCCGGCGTAGGGATTGGACCCGCTCCTGAACTCGATGCGCAGCGGCGTGCCCGACAGGTGCAGGCGGCGGCGGAAGCCGTTGACCAGGTAGCGCCGGTACGCCTCCGGCACGCGCTCGGTCTGGTTGCCGTGGATGACGATGACGGGCGGATTGCGCCCGCCCTGGTGGGCATAGCGCAGCTTGATGCGGCGGCCGCGCACCAGCGGCGGCGCATGGGCCGTCACCAGCTCCTGCAGGATGCGGGTCAGACGCGGGGTCTCGAAGTGGCGCCGGGCGTTGGCATGGACCTCGGTCACGGCATCCATGACCTCGCCCACGCCGGTGCCGTGCAGGGCCGAGATGAAGAACACCGGGGCGAAGTCCACGAAGGGCAGGCGGCGTTCCAGCTCCTGCCGGACGCGCTGGCGCCGCGCCGGGTCCAGCCCGTCCCACTTGTTGACCGCGATGACCAGGGCCCGGCCCTGCTCCACCACGAAGCCCAGCAGGCTGGCGTCCTGGTCGCCGATGCCCTCGCGCGCATCCAGCACCATGATCACCACGTTGGCCTCCGCCACCGCCTGCAGGGTCTTGATCACGCTGAACTTCTCCACCGCCTCCTTGACCCGGGCCCGGCGCCGCACGCCGGCGGTGTCGATGAGGGTGAAGCGTTCGCCGTCGCGCTGGAACGGGACGTGGATGGCGTCGCGCGTGGTACCGGGCTCATCGCCCGCCACCACCCGCTCCTCGCCCAGGATGCGGTTGATGAGCGTGGACTTGCCCGCGTTGGGCCGGCCCACCACCGCGACCTTGATCCCGGCCCCGGTGTCCTCCTCCGGCTCCTCGCCGGCGGCGGGGAAGCCGGCCAGCACCGCCTCCATGAGGCCGCGCACGCCGCGGCCGTGGGCGGCGGACACGGGGTACGGCCGGGCCAGCCCCAGGGTCCAGGCCTCGGCCAGGGCGGCGTCGGTGTCCACGCCGTCGATCTTGTTCACCACCAGGAACACCGGCTTGCCGGTGGCGCGCAGGCGGTCCGCGATCTCCTCGTCGGCGGCGGTGATGCCGTCGCGGGCATCCACCAGGAACAGCACCGCGTCGGCCTGCTCCACCGCCAGCCAGGACTGGGCCGCCATCTGCGCCCCCAGGCCCTCGCGCTCGCCGCCGAGCCCGCCGGTGTCCACCACCAGGCACGGGCGGCCGCCCACGCGGGCCTCGCCGAACTGGCGATCCCGGGTCAGGCCGGGGAAATCGGCCACCAGGGCGTCGCGGGTGCCGGTGAGGCGGTTGAACAGGGTGGACTTGCCCACGTTGGGCCGGCCCACCAGGGCGAGAACGGGTTTCATGGCCTGTACGACAGTTTCGGATCCAGGGGGCGGCGGCCCTGCCGCGCGCGCGTGCCCCGTGCCATGCGGCATGCTATATAGCATGCTACATAGCTCCTATATAGCTCCTATATAGCACCTATATAGCACCTATATAGTTCCTATGTAGCCCCTATATAGGAACCACGAAGGATACTGCATGACCCGCAACGGCGGGGTCACGGTGCGGCCAGCCGCCACGCCGCCAGCACCCCGCGGCGATCGTAGGCCAGCAGCGCATCGCGCAGCGGCAGCGGCGGGGTCAGGATATTGTAGGTGCGGGTGTAGCTGGGCGGTTCTCCTTCCCCTGCCGCGGCCTCGCCGCCGTCCATGCGCGCCCGCGCCACCAGGCGCCCGTCGTCGCGCCGCAGCCAGTGCAGGTAGCCGGCGAAGTCCCCCACCACGATGTGCCCCTCCACCAGCGCCGGGCCGGTGAGCATGCGCCGGGCCAGGGCGGCCTGCTTCCACAGCGTGGCGCCGTTGAACCGGTCCAGGGCCCACACGGTCCCTTCGGCGTCGGCCACGAACACGCGGTAGGGATCCACCGCGATGCCGGCGTAGGCCGACATCTCGCGCGCCCACAGCAGGCGGCCCGAGGCCGGGTCCACGCACACCACGCGGCCCTGGTAGCCCACCGCGTAGACCAGGTCGTCGCGCACCACCGGATCGGCGTCCACGTCCACCATGCGCTCCAGCTCGTTGCGGCCGCGCGGCACCCCCACCGGCACCTCCCACAGCACGGTGCCGTCGCTCGCGGTGAGGGCGGTGAGGCGGCCGGAATCGAAGCCGGCGATGACCATGCCCTGCCAGACCAGGGGCGCGCTGGTGCCGCGCAGGCTCAGGGGCGGCGCGCTGCGGTCGTAGACCCAGCGGCGGCTGCCGTCGGCCCAGGCCAGGCCCCACAGGCGCCCGTCCCCCGTGCGCACCACCACGGTCTCGCCGGCCACCCGCGGCGGGGCCAGCACCTCGCTGGAGACGGCGGCCTGCCACAGGACGCGGCCGTCGCCGGCAGCCACGGCCAGGACCTCCCCCTGGCTGGTGCCCAGCAGCAGGCGGCCGCGGTGGAGGGTGAGCGCGCCCGCCACCTCGCGCTCCAGCGCGCGCTCCCACAGGATCCGGCCGGTGGCGGTGTCGAAGGCCACCAGCACGCCGGCGTGGTCCACGGCCCAGCCCGTGGTGCCGTCGAACACCGGCCGCAGCCGCAGGTACTTGTCGGCGGCCCCCGCGCCCACCTGCAGCGACCACAGGCGCTCCACCCGCGCCGGCGCCTCCAGCGCCGGCAGGGGGGCCGGCGGCAGCACCGGCGAGGGCGAGCCGGCGCAGCCGGCGACGGCGGCCGGGAAGACCAGGCCCGCCAGGCGCCGGATCACGATCCCTGCTCCGGGGCCGCCGGCGGCAGGCGGTCGCGCTTGATCTCCACCGCCCGCCGCCGCTCGCCGCCGGCCAGGCCCGCCAGGGCCTGGTCGTAGGCGGCCCGGGCCTCGTCCACCTTGCCCTGGGCCGCGAGGGCGTCCCCGCGCAGCTCGGCGTAGTCGGGGCCATAGCCGCCCGGCGCCGCGCCCGGCACCAGGGCCAGGGCCTCGCCGGCGCGGCCGGCGGCCACCAGCACCCGGCCCAGGCGCAGCCGGGCCAGGTGCTCCAGCCCCTCGTGGGGCGCATGCTCCAGCGCCCAGCGCAGGTGCCGCTCGGCCGCCTCCAGGTTGTCGGCCTCCACCCGCACCCGGGCCATGGCGAAGGCGCCCAGGGTGGCATAGGGGGTGCCGGGGTAATCGGCCACCAGGCGGGCACCCGCGTCCAGCACCGCCTCGGTGTCACCGGCGCCGCGGGCCTCCTGCAGGCGGGCGAAGATCTCTCCCGCCGCCATGGCCTGCTCCTCCTGGTAACCGAACCAGTAGCGCACGCCTGCCACCGCGGCGACGCCCAGCACCAGCCCGGCGATGACGGAGCGGCCGTTCTCGGCCCACCACTTCTTGATGGCCTCCACCTGTTCCTGTTCAGTGAGCTGCGGATCCATGTCTTCTGTTCCCGGGTTGATGGTTCATCCGTCGAGCAGGGCGGCCAGCGCCTGCGCCGCCTGCGCCTGGGGCACCGTCTGCTGCCCGCCGCCGCCGCCGCGCAGCGGCTTGAGGCCCACGGTGCCGGCCTCGGCCTCGGCCTGGCCGAGAATGAGCGCCACCTGCGCCCCGCTCTTGTCCGCGCGCTTGAGCTGGGACTTGAAGCCGCCGCCGCCGCAGTGGGCCAGCAGGCGCAGGCCGGGCAGCGCGTCGCGCAGCGACTCCGCCAGCACCTGGCCGCGGCGCTCGGCGGCCTCGCCCACCATGACCAGGTAGGCCTGGGGCCGGTAGTCGGCCTCGGGCACCTGGCCCGCGGGCAGCAGCGCCACCAGCCGCTCCATCCCCAGGGCGAACCCCACCGCCGGCGTGGGCCTGCCGCCCAGCTGTTCCACCAGGCCGTCGTAGCGGCCGCCGGCACAGACCGTGCCCTGGGCGCCCAGCTCGCCGGTGACCCACTCGAACACGGTGTAGGTGTAGTAGTCCAGCCCCCGCACCAGGCGCGGGTTGTGCTCCCAGGCCACGCCGGCGGCATCGAGCCGCGCGCACACCTCGGCGAAGTGCGCCCGGGCGGCATCATCCAGGTAATCCATGAGCGAGGGGGCATTGGCCAGCAGGTGCCGGGTCTCGGGCACCTTGCTGTCGAGGATGCGCAGGGGGTTGGTGGTCAGCCGCCGGCGGCTGTCCTCGTCCAGGAGATGGGCGCGCTCCTGCAGCCACGCCACCAGGTCGGTGCGGAAGCGGGCCCGCGAGGCCGGCGTGCCCAGGGAATTGATCTGCAGGCTCACCTTGCCGGCCACGCCCAGCCGCCGCCACAGGCGCGCGGTGATGATGATGTTCTCCGCGTCGATGTCGGGCCCGGGCAGGCCGAAGACCTCCACCCCGAGCTGGTGGAACTGGCGGTAGCGCCCCTTCTGCGGGCGCTCGTGGCGGAACATGGGCCCGCCGTACCACAGCCGCTGCACGCCCTGGTGCAGCCAGCCGCGCTGCAGCGCGGCACGCACGCAGCCGGCGGTGCCCTCGGGCCGCAGGCTCAGGCTCTCGCCGTTGCGGTCCTCGAAGGTGTACATCTCCTTCTCGACGATGTCGGTGACCTCGCCGATGGAGCGCTTGAACAGCTCGGTCTTCTCCACCAGCGGCAGGCGCACCTCGCGGTAGCCGTAGGACAGCATGAGCCCGCGGAACACTTGCTCCACGTGCTGCCACGGGGCCGACTCGTCCGGCCCGATGTCGTTCATGCCGCGAACGGCCTCGATGAGCTGTGCCATGGATGTCCGCCTGGGCTGGTTCCGCCGCCCGCCGCGGGACCGGCGGGCGAAACAGCGGGCCATTATAGCAGGGTGGCGCCAGACGGCCCGCGGCGGGCTTCAGGGACGGCCGCTCCGCTCGGCCCGGCGCAGGCGGGCCGCCTCCTCCGAGTCGGGGAACTTGCCCTTGAGCAGCACCGCGTAGGAACGGGCGGTCTCCAGGTTGCCGCGGCCGGTCTCCAGCAGCCAGCCCAGCCACAGGCTCTCCGGGGTGTGCCGGCCCACGCGCAGGAACCGGCGGTAGAGATCGTAGGCGTCGGCGGCCCGCCCCTGGTCGAAGCGGATCCCGGCCAGGGCGATGAGTGCCTTGGGCCGCTTGGGGTCCAGGCGCAGCGCCTCCACCAGCGCCTGCTCGGCCGCGGCCACGTCGCCCTTGGCCCGGGCGCACAGGCCCAGGTTTTCCAGCGCCCGGGCCTTGGCCGGGTACAGGGGATCGTCGAGGGCCTTGCGGAAATAGCCGATGGCCCGCTCGTACTCCTTGCGGTCGCACAGGAACACGCCGTAGTTGTTGAGCAGTGCCGGGTCATCGGGCAGCAGCGCCAGCGCCCGGCGGTAGTGGACTTCGGCCTTTTCCGGCTTGCCGGTGCGCCGGTGCAGCTCGGCCATGAAATGGTGCGCCAGCCCGTTGTCGTCGTCCTGGCGCAGCGCCTTTTCCAGCTTGCGCCGGGCCACCGCCAGCCGGCCCTGGACCAGGTACTGGCGGCCCAGCTCGGCGTTGAGCTGGGAGGCCCGCTCGAGGTCCACCCTGGGACCGCCCTCGGGGGTGGTGGTGCAGCCGGCCAGCGCCGCCGCCAGCACCAGCAGGCCCGGCAGCCACCGGCGCCTCACGGC
>JALSIK010000285.1 GCA_026990045.1 Chromatiales bacterium
GGCGGCGGTTGCGGGCGGGGTCCGGTCCCAGCTCGAAGGCCACCACCCGCCGGTCCAGGTCCACGCACAGCACGGTGGTGAGGATGAAATCGCTGCCGCCGGCGAAATACATGGTGACCATGGTGCCGGCCTTGCGGATGTCGCGGAAGATGCGGGCCTTCTCCAGGTCCGAGTGCACCAGGAAGTTGGCGTACTCGTCGAAGGCGTTCTTCTCGAACACCTCCACCGGCCCGTCGACGTCCTTGTGCTCCGTGTGGTCCGTCATGGCGGCAGTTCACCGGCCCAGGATGCGGTGCCACCAGCGGCGGCGGCCGCCCGGCAGCGGGATCCCGTGCGAGAGGTCCTCGGGCGGCAGCAGGGACAGGATCCAGCCGGGCAGCGGGGGCGGGCCCCCGCTGGAGCCGCAGACCACGCCCAGGTTGTTGGGGTCGTATACTTTTATAAACGTCGGATCGTCCAGGTCGTCGGCATAGACGATGCCGCAGTAGTCTTCCTGGTGCTCCGCCCGCAGCAGGGCGTCCAGCTCATCGATGAAGCGGCGGACGCCGCCGGCGTCGGCCGGCGCGTCCGGCGGCGGCTCGCCCACGGCATAGAGGTACCAGCCGCGGTCCGCCCGGTGGCGCACCCGATCCCACAGGGCGTCGAGCTGGGGCCAGCGCAGGGCCGAGGTGAAGCTGCCCCGGAAGGCCTGGACGAAGGGCGAGTCTGCCTGGCGGGGCTGGGTCATGGAAACGAGCATCCGGTCATGTTGCAGGTATTGTAACGGCAAGCGGTGTCCGGGTTCACGCCGCGGCCCTGGGGGTATCGGCCGCCCGCCAGCGAAGATTTACCTGATCATTGCATAAATTCCCTCCCCACGGGATGAAGGGGTCAGGGTGGGGAGGGTTGCACGAGCAGGAAAAACCCGTGTTCCGATCCCCTCACCCTGTCCCTCTCCCGGCGGGAGAGGGGACCGTCTTTTCGCTCACCGCGGGGGCTCGGCGCCGCGACCGGTTTTTCCGTCCCCCTCTCCCCCGCATCGCGGGGGAGAGGGTTGGGGTGAGGGGGTGTGCACCGGGCGGCTCCCCGGCACGCCGTCGAAGGCCGGGGGCGAACCTGGATTCCACCCCGGGTGCAATCTGGCCGGGGCCTGCTTCCGGCCCCCGGCGCCTGCCATCGAGGCACGAAAGCACGATTCATCACGAATTTCATGCAACTGTCGGGTTTAACCGGGGGCGGGGGCGGCGGCCGTGCGCGGGACCCGCGCCAGGTCCCAGTGCGCCAGGGCCCAGGCCAGCACCTCCGCCGCCGGGGCCGCGGCCAGCCCGGGAGGTGGTGCCTGGCCGAGAAAGTCCAGCGCCTGCACCAGCACCGCGCCCGGGCGGGTGGGGTCCACGGGACGGGCGCCGGTCTGCTTGCTCAGCTTCTCGCCGGCGGCGTTGACGGCCACCGGCAGGTGGACATAGGCCGGCACCGGCAGGCCCAGCAGGTTCTGCAGGCGGATCTGGGCCGGTGTGCAGCCCAGGAGATCCGCCCCGCGCACCACCTGGGTCACACCCTGGGCCGCGTCGTCCACCACCACCGCCAGGTGGTAGGCGAACAGGCCGTCGGCGCGGCGCACCACGAAATCGCCCGTGGTCTCCGCCAGCGCCACGGTGACCCGCCCCTGGAGGCCGTCGGCAAAGCCCACGGTCTCGCCGTCCACCCGCAGGCGCAGGGCCCGCGGCGCGCGGTCCCCGGGCACGCCGTGGCGGCACGTGCCGGGATAGATGCCGGGCCGGCCGGCGGCGGCGCTGGCCTCGGCCACCTCGCGCCGGCTGCAGGCACAGCCGTAGAGCCGGCCGCCGGCATCGAGGCGGTCCAGCGCCTCGGCGTAGGCCTCGTGGCGGCGGCTCTGGTACAGGACCTCGCCGTCCCAGTGCAGGCCCAGGGCCTCCAGCGTGCGCAGGATGTCGTCGGCCGCGCCCGGCACCTCCCGCGGCGGATCCAGGTCCTCCATGCGCACCAGCCAGCGGCCGCCGTGGCGGCGGGCTTCGAGGAAACTGCCCACCGCGGCCACCACCGAGCCGAAGTGCAGGGGGCCCGTGGGCGAAGGGGCGAAGCGGCCCGTACAGGTCCGA
>JALSIK010000286.1 GCA_026990045.1 Chromatiales bacterium
GCGCACCAGGCGGTCGATGTCATGAACATGAGTCGCGAAAAGACCCAGACCGTCGTGGCGCAGGCCACGAAGGCGGGCGAGTCGCTGGCGACCATCTCGGAAGCGGTGAAGCGGATCGATGAAATGAGCACGCAGATCGCCAGCGCGGCCGAGGAGCAGACCGTGACCTCGGAGGAGATCAACCGGAACATCACCAGCATCAACCAGATGGCCAACGAGACGTCCGCCGGGGCGCACCAGACGGCGTCGGCCAGCGAGCAGCTCGCGCAGCTCGCGGCGAAGCTCCAGGGCGTGGTGGCGCAGTTCAAGATTTGAAGGAGGCGCCGGGACAGGGAAGGCCGACGGGGTTCCCGGAGGGGCCGGTGGCGCGCGGGCCGGGTCGCCGGCGGGGATGGGGACCGGGCCCAGGCATCAAGAAGGAAGGAAGGAAGGAAGGAAGGGAGGGAGCGTTGAGAAGCCACGCGCCCATGGCGCCACGGGCGTCCGTGCCGGGTCGCCGTGCCGCGTCCCCTCTGCGCCGGCGCGTGGGCGGGTGGGGCCTGCCCGCCGTGCTGCTCGCCGCGGGGCTGGGCCTGGCGCCGCCGCCGGTGCCCGCCGCCTCCGAGCTGCTGGTGTTTCCGCAGGTGACGGGCTACGCCCGCGACGGGGCCGGCGCCGCCGGCGGCGGGGTGCGGCGGGAGCTGGTCCCGGAGGTAGACCTGTTTGCCGCCGGCCGCCGCGCCGCGTTCCGCTACCTGGCCGAGCTGGTCCTGGCCGAGGACGAGGCGGAGCTGGAACGCCTGCAGCTGGGATGGGCGCCGCGTCCCGGCCTGGTGCTGTGGGCGGGCCGGTTCCACAATCCGCTGGATTACTGGCACAGCCAGTATCACCACGGGGATTTCCTCCAGCCTTCCATCACCCACCCGGGCATCGTGGCCTTCGAGAAGGACTCGGGGCCGCTGCCCCAGCACCTGGCGGGCGTCATGGTACAGGGGAGCCGCGCCAGGGGAGACGGCGCACTGCAGTATGTCGTGGCCCTGGCCGCCGGGCCCGAGATGGGCGGCGGCCGGCTGGTGCCGCTCTCCCTGGAGCGCCCCGGCGCCGGGCGCCACCGCCCCGGCCTCACCCTGCGCCTGTCGCGCCAGTGGCTGGGGGCGGGCAGCGCCGAGCTGGGGGCGTTTGCCGGGGACTACCGCATTCCCTTCGCCGGCCGCGCGGCGGGCGGCGTCCGGCTGCGCGTGGGCGGAGTCTATTTCAACCACGAGGGCCCTCGGCACCGGGTGACGGGGGCCCTGTTCCACGTGCGCAACCGGGTGGATGACGCGGGCACGCGCCGCGGCGGCGCCTTCCAGAGCGGCTACCTGCACGGGGAACGCGCCCTCGCCGGGACCTGGACCGCCTACGGGCAATGGACCGCGACCCATGACGCCGCCCGCGATCCCTACCTGGCCCTGCTGCCCGGCTTCGTCCGCCAGCGCGCCACCGCGGGGCTGCGCTGGGATTTCACCCGGCGCCAGGCGCTCAAGCTGGAGCTGTCCCGCGTTCGCCCCCGGGATGGGGTCGTCAACGAGCTGGCCGTCCAGTGGAGCGCCGCCTTCCCATGACGGTCCGGCGCCTGGTCCTGGTCCTGTGCTGCCTGCTGGCCACGGCCCTGCTCCCCGCCTCCCCGCAGCAGGGAGAGCGGCGGCTCGTGCTGGCCGCGGGGGCCACCACCACCGTGCCGCCGCTGACCCTGGGGGAGCTGCGCCGGGCCTACCTGGGGATGCCGGTGGAGAAGGACGGTGTCCGCATCGTCCCCCTGCTGAATGCCGGTGACCCGGTGCTCTACCAAGTGTTCCTGCAAAAGATCATGTTCATGTCGGCCCCGGCCTACGAGCGGCGGCGGCTGTCCGGCACCCTGCAGGGCGGGGGGCAGCGCCTGCGCGAGTACGAGACGCCGGGTGGCCTGGCGGCGGCGCTGCTGGCCACGCCGGGGGCGGTCACCTACATGTGGGCGGAGACGGTGCAGGCCACGCCCGGCCTGCGCGAGGTGCAGACGCTGTGGCGCGGCCGCGTCGAGTAGCCACGGTGCTGCGCGGTTTCACCGCGCGGCTCCTGCTGGGAGTGCTGGCCATCCACGCGGTGCTGCTGCCGCTGCTGTTCGGCGGGGTGCTGTACCTGGTGGAACGCACCTACCAGGACCAGTTCGTGGACCACGTGCGTTCCGACGCCCACCTGCTCGCCGTGCTGGCCGGGCAGGTGGAAAGGCGCTGGCTGCAGGGTGTGATGGAGGAACTGGTGCTGTCGGGCCACGTCCTGTTCGTCCGCCTGGTGGATGCCTCGGGCCGCGTGGTGGCCGCCGCCGGGGAGCAGGACGGGCCGTTCCGGGAGGACTTCTTCTTCGGCCAGCACGGGGACGGGGTCTACCACATCGAGCTGCCGCTGCTCGGCGGCGAGGCGGGCGGGCGCCGGCTGCGCCTGGGTTACGACGAGGCGCCGGCGCGCGCCCAGATCGCGCGGGCCTGGCGGCGGGGACTGGGCCTGGCGGCGGCCTACGTGTTTCTCACCGTCGTCCTGGTGGCGTTCTGGGGGCGCCGCATGAGCCGGCCGCTGCTGCGCCTGCGCCAGGCCTCGCGCAGCATCGCCCGCGGCCGTTTCGACGAGTCCCTGGACGTGGAAAGCAGCCTGGCGGAGATCCGCAGCCTGGCCGAGGACCTCGACCACATGCGCCGGGAGCTGGTCAGCCAGGCCCGCCACCTGGAGCACCTGGCCATGCACGACCCGCTCACCGGCCTGCCCAACCGGGCCCTGTTCCGGGATCGCCTGCGGCAGGCCCTCCAGGCGAGCCGGCGCCGTCCCGCGCCGTTTGCCGTTTTCATCATCGACCTGGACCGCTTCAAGGAGATCAACGACACCCTGGGACACAATACCGGCGACCGGCTGCTGCAGCAGGTGGCATCGCGCCTGGCGGCCCAGGTGCGGGATGCCGACACCGTGGCCCGCCTCGGCGGTGACGAGTTCGCCCTGCTGCTGCCGTCGCTGGGGCGCGAACATGCGCCGGCGGTGGCGCGCAAGATCGTGGATGCACTGGCGGTGCCGTGCCGGGTGGAGGGCCGGGTGCTGGAGGTGGGGGCCAGCGTCGGGGTCGCCCTCCATCCCGAGCACGGGGCGAGCGCCAGCGATCTCATGCGGCGTGCCGACGTGGCCATGTACGCGGCCAAGCGGGACGGGTGCGGGTTCGCGCTCTACGATCCGGACCTGGACCGGCACAGCCTCCAGCAGCTCACGCTCACGTCGGAACTGCGCCGCGCCATCGAGCGCGGCGAACTGGTGGTGCATTACCAGCCCCAGCTCGACCTGGCGCGGGGGCGGATTTCCGGGGTCGAGGCCCTCGTGCGCTGGCAGCACCCGGAGCACGGCCCCATCCCGCCGGACGATTTCATCCCGGCCGCGGAGCAGACCGGGCTGATCGCGCCGCTGACCGAGGCGGTGCTGGCGGCGGCCGTGCGCGATTGCCGGGCCTGGCGGGAAGCGGGGCATCCGCTGCGGCTGGCGGTCAACCTGTCGGCCTACAGCCTCCGCGGCGACGGGGCCTTCGAGCGGCTGGGCGCCATCATCCGCGCCGGGGGCCTGCCCCGCGGCACGCTGGTCCTGGAACTCACCGAGAGCGCCCTGCTGGGCATTCCCTTGAGGGTGATGGAGAAGCTGGCCTTCTTCGAGCATCTCGGCGTGCCGATCTCCATAGACGACTTCGGCTCCGGGTATTCGCCCCTGATGTACCTGAAGCGGCTGCCCGTGTGCGAGCTCAAGATCGGCAAGTCCTTCGTGATGGAGATGGCGCGGGACGACAGCGATGCCGCCATCGTCCGCGGTGTCGCGGGCCTGGCCCACACCCTGGGGCTCACCGTGGTGGCGGAAGGGGTGGAGGATGCACGGACCCTGGAGATGGTGCGGGCCCTGGGCTGCGACACCGCCCAGGGTTACCACGTGGGCCGGCCCATGCCGGCCGGCGAGCTCTTGTCCTGGCTCCGGGACCGGGCCGGGTGAGCCGTCCCGCCCCGGGCCCGGTCCGCGGGTGTCAGGCCACCGCCATGCGCCGGTCCTGGTACCGCTCCCAGGCGAACATGGCGGCGATGAGGGCCACCACGCCGGCCTGGGCCAGCAGGGTCTCCAGGGTGGGATAGATCCCCAGCAGCTCGAAGCGGAAGAACCGCACCGGGTCCGCCGGCAGCATGCCGGCCTCCTGCAGCGCCGCCACCCCGTGGCCGGCGAAGGCGAAGGCCAGCAGCAGCATGATGAACGAGTTGACGTTGAAGAACAGCTTCAGCGGCAGGCGCATGGAGGAGCGCAGGATCACCCAGGCCAGTATCCCCAGCGCCGCGGCGGCGGCGCCGATGCCGCTCCACACCGCGTCCTCGGCCCCCGGCTCCAGTTGCAGCCACAGGGCCTGGTAGAACAGGACCGTCTCGAAGGCCTCGCGGTAGACGGCGAGAAACGCCGCCCCGGCCAGCAGCCACAGGGCGCGCCCGTGGAGGGCGGCGTGGATCTTGTCGCGCACGTAGGCCTGCCAGCGCTGGGCGTGGGTCTTGTTGTGGAGCCAGAAGCCCACGTAGAGCAGGACCGCGGTGGCCGCCAGGGCGGTGAGCCCCTCGGTGAGTTCGCGCCCGGCGCCGCTGATTTGCACCACGTAGCTGGAGACCCCCCACGTGATGCCCCCCAGCGCCAGGGCCGCGATCCAGCCGGCGTGGAGGTAGCGCAGGGCATCCCGCCGCCCGGCGCGGATGAGCACCGTGGCGATGGCGGCCAGCAGGAGGATGGCCTCCAGGCCCTCGCGCAGCAGGATGACCGCGGCGGCGACGAAGGCCGCGGCGGGGGACAGCGCGCCCTCGCCCAGGGTCTGCCGCACGCGTTCCAGGGCGGCCACCGCCTGGGCCCGCGCGGCCTCCACCTGGTCGGCGCCGGCGCCGTCGCGGATGAGCTTGCGGTGGCGCAGCATGGCCGCCTCGGTCTCGCGCAGGAGGCCGGCGTCCAGGCTGCGCAGCGCGGGCTCGGCCAGCTCGAAGCCTTCCAGGTAGGCGCGCAGGGCGAGCTGGTAGGCCGCCCTGGCATCGCCGGCGGCGTAGGCCTCGCGGCTGGTTTCCAGCAGCTTGAGCGCGGTGGCCACGTGGTCCGCCTGGTCCGCGCGCACGGCATCCTCCGGGTGGTGTCGCAGCCAGGCCATGAGGACCCGGCCGCCGTCGCCGAACCGCCTGCCGGCCTCGCCGGGGGTGAGCTGGACCAGTTGCTCCGGCGAGCGCAAGGGAGCCAGGGCCGGGTCGGCCAGCAGCGGGCGGGCGGCTTCCGGCGCCGGGGGCGGGAAGGCCATGGCCCCCACGTAGAAGGCCAGGTCCCAGCGCCGGGCGTCGCTCAGCTCGCCGTAGCCGCGCATGGCGGTGCCTTCCACGCCCAGGGTGATGGCGTTGTACAGCCCCAGCAGGCTGCGGGCCCCGGCCCGTTCCCGGTCGTGGAAATCGATGGGCGGGGGATCCATCCCCGCCGCGGCGGGGCCGTCGCCGCGCCCCTCCGGGCCGTGGCAGGCGGCGCACTGCTGGGCGTAGAGCCGGGCACCCCGCTCCAGGTCCGGGGTGCGGCGCGGGGCCAGGCGCACCGGGTAGGCCCGCAGCAGGGCCTGGCGCAGGTCCGCCAGCGCCGCCACCACCGCCTCCGGCGCGGCCCGCTCCTGGACCAGGCGGGCCACGCGCCGGGCCCGGGCCTGGAGCCGGGCCTGGGCCTGGTGCGGGGGCAGGGCCGCGATGAGATCGCCCGCGCGCTGCGAGAACTCCACCATCTCGGCGTACTCGCCCTCGTTGGTGACCCGGCCGCCGGCCACGGTGCCGGGGTAGTCCACCGCCATGTAATCCAGCAGGTGGAGGACGCGGGCCAGTTGTTCGGTTTCACCGGCCGCGGCCAGGGAGGCGGAGCACAGGAGCACCAGTGCCATGAGTGCGCGCAGCATGAATTCCCACCGTGACGCAGGGTTATAAGAGAATATGAATGAGAACGATTATACTTTGCATCACGTTCCGGGGGAAGGGGCGCCGTGGACGGCGCCCAGGAGCACCGGTCGCGCGGCCCCGGTGACGCCGGGCAGGTTGGCCGGCCGGCCGGCCAAGCGCTCCCGGGCCAGCCAGGCGAAGGCGGCCGCCTCCACCCAGCGGGGATCCAGGCCCAGCGCCCCGGTGTCGCCCACGGTGCGCCCGGGCAGGCGGGCGCCGAGCCGGGCCATGAGCCGGCTGTTGCGCGCGCCGCCCCCACAGACGTAGACCGCCGCCCCCGGGGGGGCATGGCGTTCCACGGCATGGGCGATGCTGGCGGCGGTGAGCTCGCACAGGGTGGCCTGGACGTCTTCCGGGGCGAGGCCGCCATGGTGCGCAAGGTGGCGCTCCAGCCAGTCCTCGTTGAAGCGCTCGCGGCCGGTGCTCTTGGGCGGCGGTCTTTCGAAGTAGGCATCACCCAGCAGGGTCTCCAGCAGGCCCGGGATCACCGAGCCACTCGCCGCCCAGGCGCCGCCGTCGTCGTAGGGCGCGCCCAGGTGGCGCTGCGCCCACAGGTCCATGAGGACGTTGCCGGGGCCGGTGTCGAAGCCGGTCACCGGGGCGGCGGGGTCGGCGGGCAGCACGGTGAGGTTGGCCATGCCGCCGATGTTCACCACCACCCGGTCTTCGCCGGGGTCGCGGAAGCAGGCGGCGTGGAAGGCCGGGGCCAGGGGCGCGCCCTGGCCGCCCGCGGCCAGGTCGGCGCGGCGGAAGTCGGCCACGGTGGTGATGCCCGTGCGCAGGGCGATGATGGCGGGATTGCCGATCTGGAGGGTGTTGGCCTGCGGCGGGTCCGGGCAGTGGCGCACGGTCTGGCCGTGGCTGCCCACGGCGTGCACCGCGGCCGGCTCCACGCCGGCCCCCGCCAGCAGCGCCAGCACCGCCCGGGCCAGGGCCTCGCCCAGGGCGGTGTCGGCCGCCAGCAGACGGTGGATCTCGTCCTCGCCGGGCCGGGTCAGGGCGGCCAGCCCGGCGCGCAGGTCCGGTGCCAGGGGGGTGGAGCGCGCGGCCAGCAGGCGGGGCCGGTTGCCGTGGAACTCCACCAGCACGGCGTCCACGGCATCCAGGCTGGTGCCGGTCATCAGCCCCACGTAGGGGTGCGCCATGGCCGCAGCGGCCCGTCAGGGCGCGCGGGCCACCCGGGTGGGGCCGTGCGCGTCCAGCTGCGCCATGAGGCGCCGGGCGTGGAGGAGGAAATCGTCCCGGAAGCGGCGGGCGATGGGACGGGCATTGGGCAGCTTCACGGTGAGCGGGTTGCGGTGCACGCCGTTGACCCGGAACTCGTAGTGCAGGTGCGGGCCCGTGGCCAGGCCCGAGCTGCCCACGTAGCCGATGACCTGTCCCTGCTTCACGCGCCTGCCCACGCGCAGGCCGCGGCGGTAGCCGGAGAGATGGGCATAGAGGGTGCTGTAGCGCCCGCCGTGCTGGATGATGATGGTGCGCCCGTAGCCGCCCTTGCGCCCGCGGAAGATCACCCGCCCGTCACCGGCGGCCTTCACCGGGGTGCCGCGGCGGGCGGCGTAGTCCACGCCCTTGTGGACCCGCATGCGGTTGAGGACGGGATGCCGGCGCCGCCCGAAGCGCGAGGCGATGCGGGTGAAGTCCACCGGGGTGCGCAGGAAGGCCTTGCGCATGGACAGCCCCTCGGGGGTGTAGTAGTCGGTGCGGCCCTCCGGATCGGTGTAGCGCACGGCGTGGAAGCGGCGGCCCTGGTTGACGAACTCGGCCACCAGGATGGGGCCCTCGCCCACCTTGCGCCCGTCCAGGTACTGTTCCTCGTAGATGACCCGGAAGCGGTCACCGCGGCGGATGTCCAGGGCGAAGTCGATGTCCCAGCCGAAGATCCCGGCCAGCTCCATCACCAGGTTCTGGGACAGGCCGGCGGCGGTGGCCGACTCGAACAGGGAGTTCTCGATGGTGCCGGCGCTGTAGGTGACGCGCCGTTCCAGTTCCCGCTGCACCAGGCGGGCGGTGAACCCGTCGCCCTCCCGGTGCACCCGGAGCGATTCCAGCGGCCCGCGTTCGTGCACCAGCTCCAGCAGCCGGCCGGCCTCGGCCCGCACCCGGATGGTCTGGCCCGGCCGCAGCCGGCGCAGCCCGGCGGCATCGCCGCCGGCGGCCAGGACCCGCTGCAGCTCCCCCTGGGGCAGCCCCAGGCGGGAGAAGATGGCGGACAGGGTGTCGCCCCGGCGCACGCGCACGTTCTGCCAGCGCGGGTCGGTATCCGGCACGGGGGCAGCGGCCGTCGTGTCCTCCGGTCCCACGTCCACCGGCAGCGGCACGGTGATCCGGGCCGGGGCGGCGGTGGCGGCCGGGGCCCGGGTGGCCTCGGCCTCGCGCGAGGCGAGCGTGAGCAGGGTCCCGGCCATGAGGGTGGCGGCCGCCAGCAGCAACAGGTGCAGCCGCGACCAGCGGAACCGCGAGCGGCGGTAGAGGGGTTCCCCCAGCGACTTATAGTCGCGCTTCAAGAATGAGTTGTAATCCACGGAATTTTAAATTTTTTTGACCTTGGCTAAACATAGCCCGCGGATGCCCCCGCGGTCAACTTCCACGGCCGGACCGGGGCCGGGCGAGGCGGGGGGTGTGATACCCTATCGCGTCTTTTTTCATGTCCGGGGAGGTTGCATACGCACTCATGGCACAGCGCGAGCAACGGTGGCCGGCCGAGGTGGACCAGGCGCTGGCGGTGCTGCGCCGGGGCACCGAGGAGATCCTGCTGGAGTCGGAGCTGGGGGAGCGGCTGGCCGCGGGCCGGCCGCTGCGGGTCAAGGCCGGCTTCGATCCCACGGCGCCCGACCTGCACCTGGGCCACACGGTGCTAATAAATAAGTTGCGCCAGTTCCAGGACCTGGGCCACGAGGTCCTGTTCCTCATCGGTGACTTCACCGGCATGATCGGCGATCCCACCGGCAAGAGCACCACCCGGCCGCCCCTGTCGCGCGACGAGGTCATCGAGAACGCCCGCACCTACGAGCAGCAGATCTTCAAGATCCTGGAACCGGAAAAGACCCTGGTCATGTTCAACTCCAGCTGGATGAACGAGATGAGCGCGGCGGATCTCATCCAGCTCGCGGCCAGGCACACGGTGGCACGCATGCTGGAACGGGACGATTTTGCCAAGCGCTATCATTCGGGCCAGCCCATCGCCATCCACGAGTTCCTGTACCCGCTGATCCAGGGCTACGACTCGGTGGCCCTGCGCGCCGACGTGGAGCTGGGCGGCACCGACCAGAAATTCAACCTGCTGGTGGGGCGCGAGCTGCAGAAGCACTACGGCCAGCCGCCCCAGGTGGTGATCACGGTGCCTATCCTCGAGGGCCTGGACGGGGTGCAGAAGATGTCCAAGTCCCTGGGCAACTACGTGGGCATCGACGAGCCGCCGGACGAGATGTTCGGCAAGATCATGTCCATCTCCGACGAACTCATGTGGCGCTGGTTCGAGCTCCTGAGCTTCCGCCCGGCGGAGGAGATCGCCGGTTTCCGCCGCCGGGTGGCCGAGGGCGCCAACCCGCGCGACATCAAGTTCCTGCTGGCGGAGGAGATCGTGGCCCGGTTCCACGACGCCGCGGCCGCCTGCCGCGCGCGGGAAAACTTCGTCGCCCGGTTCCAGAAGGGGGCCCTGCCCGAGGACATGCCGGAGGTGTCGCTGGCGGCCCCCGAGGGCCGGCTGGCCATCGGCTACGTGCTCAAGGAGGCCGGGCTGGTCAAAAGCACGTCCGAGGCCCTGCGCATGGTGCGCCAGGGCGCGGTGCGCGTGGACGGCGAGCGCATCACGGATCCCCACCTGGAGCTGGCCGCGGGCGGGCCTTACGTGGTGCAGGTGGGCAAGCGCCGCTTCGCCCGGGTCCGCATCGCGTAGGCGGCCGGTTTTCCTCCGCCGTCCCGCTCAAGCCGCCGGCCCGTGGTGCCGACACAGGGACATGGTCTTCGACCCGCGTTCCGGTTCGCAGGGGGGCCAGGCCGGGACCGGCGCCATGGTTTTCCCCGGCGGGCGGTCCGGCCCCGGCGGGAGCCCGCGCGCCGCCGTCCTGTCGTTCCTTTCCCTCTGGTGCGTGCCCGCCCTCGCGGCCGGGGTGCCCGCGCCGTCCCCGCCCACCTGGTGGGCGTGGGCCGCGGCCGGGCTGGCCGTCGTCCTGGCGACGGCATTGATTCACATCTGGCGGCTGCACCGGCGCCTGCGCCGGCACACCGCCGCCCTGGGCGCCAGCGAGCAGCGCCTGCAGCTGGCACTGGAGGCCGGGCGCATCGCCATCTGGGAACACGACATGCAGACCGACCGGGTGACCTGGTGGGGCAGCGTGGAGATCATCTTCGGCCAGTCCCTGGAGACCCTGCAGGAGCGCCCGGATTTCTACCGGGCCATGGTGCCGCCCGAGGAGCTGCCGGTCATCGACCGGGCCCTGGAGGAGGCCATGGAGGGTGACGGCCGGTTCGAGGTCCTGCACCGCATGCGCTGGGCCGACGGGTCCGAGCAGTGGGTCCATGCGCGCGGCGAAGTGATGCGGGATGCCGGCGGCCGGCCGGTGCGCATGGCGGGCACGGTGGTGAACGTGACCCGCCAGGTGCAGACCCAGGCGGAGCTGGCCGGCGCGCGTGACTTCCTGCAGGCCATCTACGACGCCTCCCCGGACATGATCTTCGTCCACGGCGGCGACGGCCGCCTGGTGGAAGTGAATGACAATGCGCTGCAAGCCTACGGCTACACGCGGGAAGAGATGCTGCGGCTGCCGGCCGGAACGTTCACGTGCGGCGACTGCGACACGGCGAACGTGCAGGCGCTGATGCAACGGGCCCGGGACGGAGAGGCGGTGGACGTGGAAGGGACCGCGCGCCGGCGCGACGGCGGCACCTTCCCGGTGGAGGTGCGCCTGCGCCGGCTGGCCGGCGGCAACGTGCTGGCCCTGGTGCGCGACATCAGCGAGCGGCGCGACATCGAGGCCGTGCGCCAGCGCCGCCAGGTCCTGCTGGAGCGGCTGGACCGCGAGGTCCAGCGGATCCTGCAGCCGGTGGACAGCCTGGAGGATTTCCATGTCCGCGTCTGTGCCGGCGTGCAGGTCCTGGTGGAGGCCCACCTGGCGGCAGTGGCGGTGGTGGCGGGGGATGGTGCGGCCTTCGTCTACCAGGCGGTGGCGGGCGAAGGGGCGGAGCGGCTGCGCGGGCAACGGACGGCCGCCGGCGATACCACGCTCTGCGGGTGGGTGGTGCGCCACAACCGGGTCCTGCGGGTGGACGATCTGGACCATGATCCGCGGGTGGAGCGGGACCTGGCGGAAGTCCTGGGCCTGTCGTCCGCCGTCCTGGCCCCGGTGAGGGCCGGGGAGGGCGTGGTGGCCGCGCTGGCGGCCTTCCGCCGTCACGGGCGGTTCGACGAACAGGACATGCAGATCCTGCACCTGTACGCGCAGCGGGTGTCGGCCGCTCTGGAGAACCTGCGGCTGCGCCTGCGGCTGGAAGAACGCGTGGCCGAGCGCACGCGCGAGCTGGAAGCCTTCTGCCATTCGGTGTCCCATGACCTGCGCGCGCCCCTGCGGGCGCTGGACGGTTTCAGCCAGATGCTGCTCGAGGACCACGGCCACCGGCTGGACGAGCAAGGGCGCTTTCACCTGGAGCGCATCCGGCGCGCCGCCGGCCGCATGGCCCAGCTCATCGACGGGCTGCTGCATCTCTCCCGCATCGGCCGTGCCGAGCTGGTGGAGGAAGAAGTCCAGCTGTGCCGGCTGGCGGCGGAAGCCCTCAGCCAGCTCCAGGCCCACGAGCCCGGCCGCCCGGTCCTGTTCCGCTGCCGGGCGCGGACCCCGGTGGTGGGCGACCGCCGCCTGCTGCGCCTGATGATGGACAACCTGCTGGGCAACGCCTGGAAGTACACCCGCACGCGCGACCCGGCCGAGATCGTCCTCGAGGAACGGCGCGAGGACGGCGAGGTCATCTATACCCTGCGCGACAACGGCGTCGGGTTCGACATGCGCTACGCGCACAAGCTGTTCGGCGTCTTCCAGCGCCTGCACCCGGCCAGCGAGTACGAGGGCACGGGCATCGGCCTGGCCACGGTGCAGCGCATCGTCGCCCGCCACGGCGGCCGCATCTGGGCCCGCGCCGAGCCCGGCCGGGGCGCCGAGTTTCACTTCACCCTGGGCCGGCAGCCGGTGCGGCGGGTGATGGGCGAGGCCTCCGGCGACGCCGCCTAATACATGGGAACAGAAAGGGTTTAGTGGCAACTGGTTGAATTAAAAAGGCGATAATTCCTGATTTTTTGGCGCGGATGGAAGCACCCGCCACACCGGTCCACCGCGGTTGGAGGCGGGCGGCGGGGTTGCTAAGCTTTTGTTCGAAGGGTTGCCAGGGAGGGTGACTGTTGCCAGCAGGGTGTCAACGTCGCTGCGGATTCAACGAGGGCCTCTTGGACCCCAAGCCCCATTGGTTGCGGGCCGGTGTCGCCACCGCCGGCGTGCTGTTGCTCGCCATCGTTGCACCGGCGCACGAAGGCTCCAACCCGTCACTGCACGGCGCGGTCCGGCCCCTGCCGCGGTCGGTGGTCCTGGATGCGCGCAAGGTGGCGCTGGGCGAACGGCTGTTCCGCGATCCCCGCCTGTCGGAGAGCGGTCGCCTGGCCTGCAGCAGCTGCCACCGGCTGGAGGAAGGCGGGGACGACGGCCTGCCGCGTTCGGTGACCAACACCGGGGAACCGGGAGCGGTCAATGCGCCCACGGTGTTCAACGCCGCCTTCAATCACCGCCTCACCTGGCGCGGGGCCTTCCGCACCCTGGAGGAGCAGGCCGAGGCCGACCTGCGCAATCCCCGCCATGCCGCCACCACCTGGCCGCGGCTGCTGGCGCGGCTGCGGGATGATCCCGAGTACGTGCGCCGGTTCCGCGAGATCTACGGCGGCCCGCCGCGCCGCGAGGCGGTGCTGGATGCCCTGGCCACCTTCGAGCGCTCGCTCGTCACCCCCGATGCGCCCTTCGACCGCTACCTGCGCGGCGAGCGTGATGCGCTCACGCCCCGGCAGCAGCGGGGCTGGCGGCACTTCGTCGACTACGGGTGCATCAGTTGCCACCAGGGCATCAACCTGGGGGGCAACCTGTTCGCCCGCTTCGGCGTGTTCGCCGATCCCTCGGACAGGGCGAAGAAGGAGAAGATCTATCCCGGGCGGTTCCTGGTCACCGGCAACGAGGCGGATCGTTACGTCTTCCGGGTGCCCAGCCTGCGCAACGTGGCGGTGACCGCGCCGTACTTCCACGACGGCAGCGCCGCGACCCTGGAAGAAGCGGTGCGGCGGGTGGCGCGCCTGCAGCTGGGACGGACGCTGCCCGAGGCCCACGTGGCCGACCTGGTGGCCTTTCTGCACAGCCTCACCGGTTACTGGCGCGGGCGTCCGCTGGGGGCACCGCCCGGCGAGGCGGAGGACCGGCCTTGACCCGCGCGGGACTGTTCCACGCCGTGCTCCTGGGGCTGCTGCTGGCCGCCTTCAGCCTGTTCTACCAGCGGGCGCGCGAGGCGGAACCCCTGCAGGCCCAGCAGGATCTCCACCGGATCGATGCCGTGTCCACGGCCGAGGCGCGCCTGCTCCGGGACCTGCTCCTGGTGCGGGCGGGCCTGTTGCGGGACTACGATCCCCTGGCGCGGGGAATGGATGCCCTGCTCGACGCCGCGGCGGACCTGCCGCTGGCCGGGCGCGGGCCGCGCGTGGCCGAGGCGGTGGCCCGCGTCCGGCGCGAGGTCCGGGCGCTGGAAGACCGGGTGGAGCGGTTCAAGTCCCACACCGCGGTGCTGCGCAATTCCCTGCACTACCTGGCCGGCCTGGAGCGGGACCTGGCGCGCCGGGCGCGGGGCCAGCAGGAGATGGCGCTGGCCGCGGCCGGCAGCCGCCTGCTCGCCGCCCTGTCCGGTGCCGTTGCCCGTTCCGGGGCGGAGGCGTTCGCCGGGGCCGAGGCGGCCCTGGCCGGTCTCGAAGGACTGGCGCCCCCGCCGGCCCTGGCGTCCTGGCACCGGGCCTTCGTGCAGCACGGGCGCATGGCCCTGGCCCGGGCCCGCACCGTCGACCGGCTCCTTCACGCCCTCCTGGACCGGGACCTGGGCGAGGCCGTGGCCGCGGCGGACGCGGCCTACGCGGGGTACTGGGCCCGGCGCGGGCGGCAGGCGGCCCTGGCGCGGCAAGGGGTCTACGGCCTGGGCCTGGTGCTGCTGGCCTACGTCG
>JALSIK010000287.1 GCA_026990045.1 Chromatiales bacterium
GTTGCTGTTCCAGGACCGGCGTTCCGAGGCGCCCTTCGACTGGCGGGCCTTCAGCCTGCGCAGCGCCGGCTTCCTGCTCACCCTGGCCGCCGGCTGCGGCCTGGCCAGCCTGCACGACGTCGGTGCGGCCCAGACCCTGCCGGTCGACGCCGGCGGGGTGCTGGGCCGCCTGGTGGGACAGGCGATGGAAGGGGCGTTCAGCTTCATCGGCGCCACGATCCTGCTGCTGGCCCTGTTCCTGAGCGGCTTCACCCTGTTCACCAATCTCTCCTGGCTGCGCCTGATGGATCTCACCGGTGCGGCCACCCTGGGCGGCCTCGACTGGCTGCGGGGCCGCCTGCTGGCGCTGCGCGAGGCCTGGCAGGCCCGGCGGGCGAAGAAGGCCCGGGAAACCCGTTTCGAAACCAAGGTGAAACGGGAGACCGCGCGCAAGCCCCGCAAGGCGCCCGTGATCAAGGCCCCGCCGGCGAAGCCGGTCCGCGAGAGCGAACGGGTCCAGCGCGAGCGCCAGGTGCCCCTGTTCGAGGCGGATGCCGATTCGGCCCTGCCGCCGCTGTCGCTGCTCGACGAGGCCAAACCCTCCAGCAAGCGCATGTCGCCGGAGGCCCTGGAAGCCATGTCACGGCTGGTGGAGAGCAAGCTGCGGGACTTCGGCATCGAGGTGGAAGTGGTGGAAGTGCACCCCGGCCCCGTGATCACCCGTTACGAGATGCAGCCGGCCCCCGGGGTGAAGGTGAGCCAGATCTCCAACCTGGCCAAGGATCTGGCCCGTTCCCTGTCGGCCATCTCGGTGCGGGTGGTGGAGGTCATCCCCGGCAAGACCACCGTGGGCCTCGAGATCCCCAACGAACAGCGCGAGATCGTGCGCCTCTCGGAAACCCTGCGCGCGCCCGAATTCGCCGATGCCAAGTCCCCCCTGACCCTGGCCCTGGGCAAGGACATCAGCGGCCAGCCCATGGTGGCCGATCTGGCGAAGATGCCCCACCTCCTGGTGGCCGGCACCACCGGCGCAGGCAAGTCGGTGGCGCTCAATGCCATGATCCTCAGCCTGCTCTACAACGCCACGCCGCGGGACGTGCGCCTGATTCTCATCGACCCCAAGATGCTGGAACTGTCGGTCTACGACGGCATCCCGCATCTGCTCACGCCGGTGGTCACCGACATGAAGGAAGCCGCCAACGCCCTGCGCTGGTGCGTGCACGAGATGGATCAGCGTTATCGCCTGATGGCGGCCCTCAAGGTGCGCAACATCGCCGGTTTCAACCGCAAGGTGAAGGAGGCCGAGGCGGCCGGCCAGCCGATCCTCGATCCCCTGCACCCGGCCGACTCGGAACTGCCGGCCCAGCCGCTGCAGCCCTTGCCCTACATCGTGGTGGTGGTGGACGAACTGGCCGACATGATGATGCTGGTGGGCAAGAAGGTGGAAGAGCTGATCGCCCGGCTGGCCCAGAAGGCGCGGGCCTCCGGCATCCATCTCATTCTGGCGACCCAGCGGCCCTCGGTGGACGTGCTCACCGGCCTCATCAAGTCGAACATTCCCACCCGGATCGCCTTCCAGGTCTCCTCGCGCATCGACTCGCGGACCATTCTCGACCAGATGGGGGCCGAACAGCTGCTCGGCCACGGCGACATGCTCTACCTGCCGCCGGGCACCGCGGTGCCGATTCGGATCCACGGCGCCTTCGTGGACGATCACGAAGTGCACAAGGTGGTCGAGAACCTGCGCCAGCGGGGCAAGCCCCAGTATCTGGACGAGGTGCTCAACGGTCCGCCCGAGGAGTCTGGCGGGGGCGGTGCCGGCGGGGAGGGCGGCGACAGCGAGGCCGATCCGCTCTACGACGAGGCGGTGCGCATCGTCACGGAGACCCGCAAGGCCTCGGTGTCGGGCATCCAGCGCCGCCTCAAGATCGGCTACAACCGGGCTGCGCGCATGGTCGAGGCCATGGAGCTGGCCGGCATCGTCGGCCCGCTGGAGGCCAACGGCCAGCGTGAAGTGCTGGCGCCTCCGCCGCCCGATGAATGACGGGGGACGAGAAAATGACGAACCCTGGCGCCTTTTGCGCGTCCAACCGTAAC
>JALSIK010000288.1 GCA_026990045.1 Chromatiales bacterium
CACTCGCCACTACCAGATAGTATGCTTGACCCGTTCCACCACCACCGCCGGCCCATGAAGCGCGATCCCCGGTCCCGAGACTGCGAAGACCTCTACCTGCCCAACCTGTGCGGCATCCGCACCGTGTTCGCGGCGGTGGTGATCACCCAGCTCTTCGCCTTCGTCCTGGCCCTGGCCCCGCTGGAGGCGGGCGGGGCCGGGCGCTGGAGCCGGCTGGGCCTGCTGTCGCTGTTCATGCAGTGGATCACCCTGTTCTCGTGCTCGGTACTGTGCCTGGTGCGGCCCTACCTGTGCCGTCTCAAGGCCCCGGCCGTGACCGCCGTGGCCATGGCCATCCTGCTGGCCATCACCGCCCTGTTCTCCGAGCTGACCTACCAGCTGTACTACGAGCCGGTCTTCGGCCACGGCCCCGACTGGCACCTGCGCTTCCTGGGCCGCAACCTGGTCATCGCCGCCATCGTCAGCGGCCTGGTGCTGCGCTACTTCTACGTGCAACAGCAATGGCGCCGCAACCTGCGGGCCGAGTCCGAGGCCCGCCTCGAGGCGCTGCAGGCGCGCATCCGCCCCCACTTCCTGTTCAACAGCATGAACACCATCGCCGCGCTCACGCGCTCGGCCCCGGACAGGGCCGAGGCCGCGGTGGAGAACCTGGCCGACCTGTTCCGGGCCTCCCTCAGCGACGCCCGCGCCCTCATTCCGCTGGAAGAAGAGCTGGCCCTGTGCCGCCGCTACCTGGAGATCGAACAGCTCCGCCTGGGCGAGCGGCTGCGGGTGCAGTGGTCGGTGGACGGGCTGCCGCCGGTGCGGGTGCCGCCCCTGACCCTGCAGCCGCTGGTGGAGAACGCCATCTACCACGGCATCGAGACCCGCGGCGACGGCGGCACGGTGGAGATCCATGGCGAGGCCGGTCCGCGCACCGTCACCGTCACGGTGCGCAATCCCCGGGGTGGCGAGGACGGCCACGGCCAGGGCAACCGCCTGGCCCTGGCCAACATCCGCCAGCGGCTGGCGGCCCACTTCGGGCCCGGCGAGCACCTCAAGATCCGGGAGACCGCGGCCGACTATGCCGCCAGCGTCACCCTGCCCGTGGCAAGGGAGGACCCGGGATGAAGATCCTCATCGTGGACGACGAGGCCCCGGCGCGCCAGCGCCTGTCCGCGCTGCTGGCGGAGGTGGACGGGGCCGAGGTGGTGGGCGAGGCGGCCGACGGCCGCAGCGCCCTGGCCCTGGCCGAGCGCCTGGGCCCGGACGTCCTGCTGCTGGACATCCGCATGCCGGTCATGGACGGGCTCGAGACCGCGCGCCACCTGGCGCGGCTGGCGCGGCCGCCGGCGGTCATCTTCACCACCGCCTACAGCGACTACGCCCTGGACGCCTTCGAGGCCCAGGCGGTGGACTACCTGGTCAAGCCGGTGCGGCGCGAGCGCCTGGAGCGGGCCCTGGCCGGCACCCACCGCCTCACCCGGGCCCAGCTCGCCGCGCTGGAAAGCGCCCGCGGCCCGCGGGCCCGCACCCACATCAGCGCCCGGGTCAAGGGCGACATCCGGCTGGTGCCGGTGGACGAGGTGCTGTACCTGCACGCCGATCACAAGTACGTCACCGTGGGCTGGCCCGGCGGCGAAGTGCTCATCGACGAGTCGCTGAAGATGCTGGAGCAGGAGTTCGGCGAGCGCTTCCTGCGCGTGCACCGCAACGCCCTGGTGGCCGCCGACCGGGTGTGGAAACTGGAGAAGGACGCCGCCGGCCGCTGCCGGGTCCACCTGCGCGGCACCGAGCGCACCTTCCCCGTCAGCCGCCGCCACCTGCCCGGCGTGCGCCGGCGCCTGCGCGCCGGGCGCTGAACCTCCTGGCCGGTTCCACCGCCATCCCCCGGCCGTTCCGGGACGACGGCGGTGCCGCACCCGTGTAGGGCGGCACCGCGAAGCGATGCCGCCGGGGCGGACGCGAAACATCGCGACCTGTCACGGCGGCTTTCGCCATGCTCAAGCCGCCCTGCCCTCCTGGATGAGCCGCCCGCGCAGGGCGGCACCGCGAAGCGATGCCGCCGGGGCGCGCTGGCACGGGCGCGGGGGGGCT
>JALSIK010000289.1 GCA_026990045.1 Chromatiales bacterium
TGGCCTTTTTCAACGCGCCGAACCCGGCGCAGGTCCGGGTTCGGCTACGCCGAATCAAGCGTTTACACGCTTGATTCGCGGGCGGGGCATCCCTGCCCCGCCTTAGCAGGCTGTTTTTCAACAGCCTGCTAAAGGATGGGAGGAGGGGCCATCCCGCCGGGATGGTGAATCACAGCTCCAGCACAAGAGGATGCCAGCCATGAGCAGAATTTCCGCGACCACTGCATCGATCACCGACCTGGGCCGGGTCCGGGGCTACGGCCACATGGATGCGTTCTACGAGCAGGAAACCCGTGCGGTGTGGTTCCGCATGCGTGGGAAGCCGCGGCCCAGTTTCACGCCCACCTTGCTGCGCGAGATGCAGGACCTGTTCGACTTCATCCGCCGGGCCGACGATGCCACCATGCCGGTGCATTACCTCGTGGCCGCGTCCGCGGTACCGGGAATCTACAACCTGGGCGGCGACCTGGCCTATTTCCGCCGCTGCATAGAGCGCCGGGACGCCGAGGCACTGCGCGAGTACGCCTACAGTTGCCTGCGCATGGAGATGACCTGCGTGGACCAGTTCGGCAAGGGGGTGACGTCCTACGCGCTGATCCAGGGCAGCGCCCTGGGCGGCGGGTTCGAGGCACCCCTGTCCTGCGACTACATCGTGGCCGAGCGCTCGGCCCAGATCGGATTCCCGGAGATCCTGTTCGATCTCTTTCCGGGCATGGGTGCCATGAGTTTCCTCACCCGCCGGGTCTCGCCGGCCGCGGCCGAGCGCCTCATCACCTCGGGCCAGATGTACACCGCCGCCGAGCTGTACGAGCTGGGCGTGGTGGACATCCTGGCCGAGGACGGCGAGGGCGAGGCGGTGCTGCGCCGGGCGCTGGCCGAGCACCGCAGCCACCGGCGCGGGCGGGTGGCGGCACGCCGCGCGCGCAACCTCATGCAGCCCATCACCTTCGAGGAGCTGGCCCGGGTCGCCGACCTGTGGGTAGAGGCGGCACTGGAGGTGGACGGCCGCGCCCTCAAGGTGATGGAGCGCATCGTCCGCTCCCAGGACCGGCGGCGCGAGCGCGCGGCGCAGCGCAAGGAGGAACCGGCGGCCGAAACGGCGTGAGCGGGGCGTTCCAGAAGACAGAGGACAGAGGACAGAGGACAGAGGACAGAGGACAGAGGAAGAAGCCTGCGAGCCACGGTGTTTTCCGTGGCCCGGATGGAATTCCGCGAGGAACGCCATCCCGGCCGCGGGCCGTGACGGGGTTACTTGTCGAAAAACATCTTGACGATGTGGCGCGCCACTTCCCACCCCTCGATGAACTCGTCGCCGGTACACCCGATGACCCGGCCGCGGCCGTCCCGCACCAGGGTGATGACGCGCCCGGTGTGGGTGTTGGTCTGGGCCGACACGCAGGCGAAGGGCACCTCGTCCGGCTCGTACCACGGGACCGAACCGGGCAGGTTCTCCACCTGCGGCCACCACACGTCCTGGAACGGCGAGGGCAGCATGAAGAACGGCCGGGCCCCTTCGATCCACGTGGTCCCGAACGAGGCGATTTCACCGTCGCGCCACCAGTACACGTCGCACATGACCGGCTTTTCGCACTCGGCGTAGATGCTGTGGGTGGCATCGATGAGTTCCAGGTAGCGGCGCGAGATTTCCTCGTGGTCGGCCGTGTCCAGGGGGACCAGGAAGGCCTGGCTGTCGCTGGGGACGCTGAACAACAGGCCTTCCCGGCCCAGGAACCGGCCCGCTTCCACGGTCTCCGGCCGCAGCATTCTCGGCGCCGCGGCCTCGGGGAGGTGGAGGCCGTACATGGGGAAATCGTCCCATGCCAGGCGCGTGACGGTGCAGGGCAGGCTGGTGATGCGTTCCATGGCCAGGTCGAAGGCATCCTCCGCGCGGATGTCCCATTCCCGCAGGTGGCGGTTGTAGACGACGCCGTACTTGTCGCCCACGTCCAGCACCAGGGTGGACGCGGCGCCGGACAGGTCGATGCGGAAGGCCCAGTCGCGGTCCGCGGGATCGAATTTCCCGTGGATGGGCAGGGGATAGATCCGGATGAAGAAGGTGCCGCCGAGG
>JALSIK010000290.1 GCA_026990045.1 Chromatiales bacterium
CACCGCGGCGCCGGCGGCGGTGCCCGAGCCCCTGCTGGCGCAGCTCGCCGACGGCGGCTGCATGGTGATCCCGGTGGGCGAGGGCGGCCGCCAGCAGCTCCTGCGCCTGGTGCGCGACGGCGACCAAGTGCGCCGCACGGTGCTCGATGCGGTGACCTTCGTGCCGCTGGTGCAGGGGCGCCCCGGGTGAGGATCTTCAGCCGCCTCTACGACCTGGCCCTGCGCTGGTCCCGCCACCCCCATGCCCCCCGCTACCTGGCCGCGCTCAGCTTCGCCGAGTCGTCCTTCTTCCCGGTGCCGCCCGACGTGATGCTGGCGCCCATGGCCCTGGCCATGCCGCGGCGGGCCTGGCGCCTGGCCGCGCTCACCACCCTGGCCTCGGTGGCGGGGGGCGTGCTGGGCTATGTCATCGGGGCCTTCGCCTTCGACCTGGTGGCGCCCTGGCTGCAGGCCGCCGGCTACTGGCCCCATTACCAGCGGGCCGCGGCCTGGTTCGGCGAGTGGGGAGTGTGGGTGGTGTTCCTGGCCGGGTTCACGCCCATACCATATAAAATATTCACCATCTCCGCCGGGGTGGTGGGCATGGCTTTTGCTCCCTTCGTCGCCGCGTCGCTGGTGGGCCGCGGCGCCCGCTTCTACCTGGTGGCGGGGCTTATCCGCTGGGGCGGCGAACCCATGGAACGGGCGCTGCGGCGGCATGTCGATACCATCGGTTACCTGGCGGTGGTCCTGGCCGTGATCGTGTACTTCGCCGTGAACTGATGCGCCGGCGCGTCTTCCTGTGGGTGGCCGTACTGTTGTCGCTGGGCGGGTGCGCGCGGCCCGGCGGCTACGGCGAGGGCCTGTACCGCGCGCCCAACCAGCGCTGGCACCCGGGCTACCACACCATCCGCCACGGCGACACCCTGTACTCCATCGCCTTCCAGTACGGCTTCGACTACCGCGAGCTGGCGCGCTGGAACGGCATCCGCCCCCCTTACCGCATCTACCCCGGCCAGCGCCTCCGCCTGCGACCGCCGCCGGCCTCTCCGGCGCCGGCCCCGGTCCCGGCCCGCAAGCCTCCCGCCCGCACCGCGGCCCGGGCCAAGGCCCCGCCGGCGCGCCCTCCGGCCGCGGCGGACGGCGCTCCCATCCGCTGGCAGTGGCCGGCGCACGGACCGCTGGGGGAAACCTTCTCGAAACGCGGGTCGGGGCGCAAAGGGATTGATATCCTGGGCAGACCGGGCCAGCCGGTGTATGCCGCCGCGGCCGGCACCGTGGTGTACGCCGGCAGTGGACTTCGCGGATACGGTAAGCTTATCATTCTCAAGCACAACGACACCTTCTTCAGTGCCTATGCACACAACCGGCGCATACACGTCAAGGAAGCGCAAAGGGTCAAGAAGGGACAACGCATTGCCGATATGGGCAGTACGGGGGCGGAGCGGGCCAAGCTCCACTTCGAGATTCGCAGGAACGGCAACCCCGTCAATCCATTGAAGTACCTTCCGAGGCGACACAGGGGCAGGTAAGGAGCGATGGCGGATCGGCAGGACAGGAGGGACACCCTCCCGGGCTTGGAGGACATGGACGAGGCGGCGCCCATCGAGGACCTGGAGGCCCTGGGCGAGGAGGCGGAGGTCGAAGACGAAGTGGCCGAGGCGGAGGGGCACTATGCCCCGGGCGAGATCCCGGACGGGCAGATGGATGCCACCCGCCTGTACCTGTCGGAGATCGGTTTCTCGCCGTTGCTGACCGCCGAGGAGGAGGTGCACTACGCGCGCCTGGCCCAGAAGGGCGACGAGGACGCGCGCAAGAAGATGATCGAGTGCAACCTCCGCCTGGTGGTGAAGATCGCCCGGCGCTACCTCAACCGCGGCCTGGCCCTGCTGGACCTCATCGAGGAGGGCAACCTGGGCCTCATCCGCGCGGTGGAGAAGTTCGACCCCGAGCGGGGTTTCCGCTTCTCCACCTATGCCACCTGGTGGATCCGCCAGACCATCGAGCGGGCCATCATGAACCAGACCCGCACCATCCGCCTGCCCATCCACGTGGTCAAGGAGATCAACATCTACC
>JALSIK010000291.1 GCA_026990045.1 Chromatiales bacterium
CGATGAGATCCGGGCCGGCCGGCTCCACGTAATAGCTGTGCACGAAGTAGAACCGGGTGTCCTGGGGGATATTCTCCCACAGCGGGTGCGCCATCACCTGGTGCACCTGGTTCCAGCCCATGTGCGGCACCTTGAGCCGGCCGCCGCCCTCCGGCGGCGGCATGTGGCGGGCGAAGGACAGCACCCGGCCGGGCAGGAGGCCCAGGCAGTCCACCCCCTCGTTTTCCTCGCTGTGGTCCATGAGCACCTGCATGCCCACGCAGACCCCCAGCAGCGGCCGGCCCGAGGCCGCCGTCTCGCGCACCGCCCGGTCCAGGCCCAGGCGGGTGATCTCGCCCATGCAGTCGCGGATGGCCCCCACCCCGGGCAGCACCACCCGGTCGGCGGCGGCGATGTCGGCCGCCCGGCCGCTCACCACCACCCGCGCGGCGCCGGCGTGCTCCAGGGCCTTGGCCACCGAGTGGAGGTTGCCCATGCCGTAGTCGATGACTGCCACCGTGCTCATGGAGAACTGCCTGCGGCCCGGGCCGGGTGGGAAGGTCCAGCGTTCAGAGCGACCCCTTGGTGGAGGGCACCTCGGCGCCCAGGCGCGGGTCCGGCTCCAGGGCCATGCGCAGGGCGCGGCCGAAGGCCTTGAACACGGTCTCGGCGATGTGGTGGGCGTTGGCCCCGCGCAGGTTGTCCACGTGCAGGGTCACCCGGGCGTGGTTGACGAAGCCCTGGAAGAACTCCGCCACCAGGTCCACGTCGAACTCGCCGATGCGCGCGCGCGGGTACTCCACCGTGTAGGTGAGGCCGGGCCGGCCGGAGAAGTCCAGCACCACCCGGGACAGGGCCTCGTCCAGCGGCACGTAGGCGTGGCCGTAGCGGCGGATGCCCTTCTTGTCGCCGGCGGCGTCGGCCACCGCCTGGCCCAGGGTGATGCCGATGTCCTCCACCGTGTGGTGGGCGTCGATGTGGAGATCCCCCTCGGCCTGGACCTCCAGGTCGATGAGGCCGTGGCGCGCCACCTGCTCCAGCATGTGCTCGAGAAAGGGCACGCCGGTGTCCAGGCGGGCCCGGCCGGAGCCGTCCAGGTCGACGCTGGCGCGGATCCGGGTTTCCAGGGTGTTGCGTTCCACTGTGGCCTTGCGCTGGGTCATGTTCGGGTATCCGGGGGCCGGAAAGGGCCATAGCATAGCCGCAGTCGGCCGCCGGGAAAACCGCGTTTTTTCGGGCCCGGCGGTTGGAAATCTATCCCCTCCGGGAGGGATCGCGGGCCGGGCGGACTTGATCCAGGTCAAGAAACGATGGTCCGGGTCACCCCATTCTTGGAACGGTTTTTGGAACCGTTCGAAATCCCACTGCTGTGCGAGGTTTGCATGGACACCACTGAAACCTACAACTACCGCGTGGTCCGCCAGTTCGCCGTCATGACCGTGGTCTGGGGCGTGGTGGGCCTGCTGGTGGGCGTGATCATCGCCGCCCAGCTTCTGTGGCCGCAGCTCAACTTCGACATCCCCTGGCTCACCTACAGCCGCCTGCGGCCCCTGCACACCAATGCCGTGATCTTCGCCTTCGGCGGCTCGGCGCTGTTCGCCACGTCCTACTACGTGGTCCAGCGCACCTGCCAGGTCCGGCTGTTCTCCGACGGCCTGGCCGCGTTCACCTTCTGGGGCTGGAACCTGGTCATCGTGCTGGCCGCCATCACCCTGCCGCTGGGCATCACCACCTCCAAGGAGTACGCCGAGCTGGAGTGGCCCATCGACATCCTCATCACCCTGGTGTGGGTGGCCTACGCGGTGGTGTTCTTCGGCACCATCCTCAAGCGCAAGGTCAAGCACATCTACGTGGCCAACTGGTTCTACGGCGCCTTCATCCTCACCGTGGCGGTGCTGCACGTGGTCAACTCGGCCGCGCTGCCGGTGACCCTGACCAAGTCCTACTCGGTCTACGCCGGGGCCATCGATGCCATGGTCCAGTGGTGGTACGGCCACAACGCGGTGGGCTTCTTCCTCACCGCCGGCTTCCTCGGCATGATGTACTACTTCGTGCCCAAGCAGGCAGAGCGGCCCATCTATTCCTACCGCCTGTCGGTGGTGCACTTCTGGGCCCTCATCTCCACCTACATGTGGGCCGGCCCCCACCACCTCCACTACACCGCGCTGCCGGAGTGGGCCCAGTCCCTGGGCATGGTGTTCTCGCTGATCCTGCTGGCACCGTCCTGGGGCGGCATGATCAACGGCATCATGACCCTGTCCGGGGCCTGGCACAAGCTGCGCACGGATCCCATCCTGCGCTTCCTCATCGTGTCGCTGTCGTTCTACGGCATGTCCACCTTCGAGGGCCCGATGATGTCCATCAAGACGGTGAACTCGCTGTCGCACTACACCGACTGGACCATCGGCCACGTGCACTCGGGCGCCCTGGGCTGGGTGGGGCTGGTCTCCATGGGCTCCATCTACTTCTTGATTCCGCGCCTGTTCAACCGCGAGGGCATGTACAGCACCAGGCTGGTGGAACTGCACTTCTGGACCGCCACCATCGGCATCGTGCTCTACATCGCCGCCATGTGGATCGCAGGCGTGATGCAGGGCCTCATGTGGCGGGCCGTGAACGAGGACGGCACGCTGACCTACAGCTTCGTCGAGAGCCTGGAGGCCACGTACCCCTACTACGCGGTGCGCCTGGCCGGTGGCGTGCTGTACCTGTTCGGCATGCTGGTGATGGCCTACAACGTGTACAAGACCATCAGCGGCGGCACCCCGGCGCGGGCGCCGGCGGCGCAGGCCGCGTAAGGAGGAGCACATGAGTCACGAGAAGGTAGAGACCAACGTCGGCCTGCTGGCGATCTTCATCATCCTCGTCATCAGCATCGGCGGCCTGGTGGAGATCGTGCCCCTGTTCTTCCTCAAGGACACCACCGAGCCGGTGGCCGGGCTCAAGCCCTACACCGCGCTGCAGCTGGAGGGGCGCGACGTCTACATCCGCGAGGGCTGCTACGTCTGCCACTCGCAGATGATCCGGCCGTTCCGGGCCGAGACCGAGCGCTACGGCCACTACTCGGTGGCGGGGGAATTCGTCTACGACCACCCCTTCCAGTGGGGCTCCAAGCGCACCGGCCCCGACCTGGCCCGGGTGGGCGGGCGCTACTCGGACGAGTGGCACCGGGTCCACCTGATGAACCCGCGCGACGTGGTGCCCGAGTCCAACATGCCGGGCTTCCCCTGGCTGGCGGAGAACACCATCGACGCCAGCCTGACGCCGAAGAAGATGGAGGTGCTGCGCACCCTGGGCGTGCCCTACACCGATGCCGACATCGCGGGGGCCCGCGCGGCGGTGGAAGGCAAGACGGAAATGGATGCCCTCATCGCCTATCTCCAGGGGCTGGGCACCACCCTGGGCAGCCGGAGGTGAGGCCATGGACATCATCAACGACATCCGCGCCTGGTACACGGTGGTGATGCTGGTGGTGTTCCTGGGCATCGTGTGGTGGGCGTACAGCGGGCGCCAGAAGCGGCGTTTCGAGGAGGCCGCCCGGCTGCCCTTCACCGAGCCCGAGCACCCGCGCCGCGAGCGCTCGCCCACGTCCAATGCAACTTCGGGAGACCGTCCATGAGCAGTTTCTGGAGCTGGTATGTCACCATCCTCACCGTCGGCAACATCCTGGCCTGCTACTGGCTGATCCGCTGGGCCGGCAAGCGCCGCGCGGGCGAGGCCGCCGAGGGGGACGTCACCGGGCACACCTGGGACGACAACCTGCAGGAGTACAACAACCCCCTGCCGCGCTGGTGGCTGTGGCTGTTCTACATCACCATCGTGTTCGGCCTGGTCTACCTGGCCCTGTACCCCGGCCTGGGCAACTACCCCGGCCTCCTGGGCTGGAGCCAGACCCACCAGTACGAGGAAGAGCTGGCCCGGGCCGAGGCCAAGTTCGGCCCCATCTTCGCCGCCTGGGCCGCCCGCCCCATCCCCGAGCTGGCCCGCGACGCCGAGGCCATGCGCGCCGGGCAGCGGCTGTTCCTCAACTACTGCGCCACCTGCCACGGCTCGGCCGCCACCGGGGCGGTGGGATTCCCCGACCTCACCGACGACGACTGGTTGTGGGGCGGGGATCCCGATACCATAAAGGCATCAATCCTGGACGGGCGCCGCGGGCAGATGCCGCCCATGGCCGCCGCCCTGGGCGACGAGGCCGCGGTGGAGGCGGTGGCCCATTACGTGCTGAGCCTCTCGGGCGCGCCCCACGACGCCGCCAAGGCCGCCGCCGGCCAGGCCAAGTTCGCCGTCTGCGCCGCCTGCCACGGCCCGGACGGCAAGGGCAACCCCGCCCTGGGGGCCCCCGACCTGACCGACGGCGTGTGGCTGCACAGCCCCGGCCCCAGCGTGGAGGCGGTGGTGGCGGCCATCAAGAACGGCCGCAGCGGGCACATGCCCGCCCACCGGGATTTCCTGGGTGAAGACAAGGTGCATCTGCTGGCCGCCTATGTCTACAGCCTGAGCGCGACACCCTGAACCTGCCGGCAGCCCATCCCGGCCCGAGGTGAACGACATGAGCGGAGAAGACTTCATCGGCGTGGTCTTTATCGCCGTGTTCGTCCTGGCCCTCGTGGGCACCCCGTTCGTGGCCGCGCTGCGCGCGGCCAGCAAGCGGGACCGCGACCGCCAGCACCCGGCGCACTGACGGTGGGGCCGGGCCCCGCTGTGCCGGGGCCCGGCCGCACGGACCCCGGTCACCGCCTTCCCCGGGAGGCGGGGGCGTGGTCGTGCGCCCGGCGCCGGCCGTTGGGAACCAGAAGTTCATGAATTCCAAGGACACCCCCCCGGCCGCCGGCGTGGAGCAGGAGCTCTACGCCAAGCGGCAGAAGATCTATCCGCGCGAGGTCCACGGCCTGTTCGCCACCCTGCGCACCCTCGGCGTGTTCGTCCTGCTGGGCCTCTACTACGGCCTGCCCTGGCTGCGCTGGGGCGACCGCCAGGCGGTGCTGCTGGACCTGCCGGCGCGGCAGTTCCACATCTTCGGCATCACCTTCTTTCCCCAGGACTTCTTCTACCTGGCGGTGCTGCTCATCATCGCCGCCCTGGCCCTGTTCTTCTTCACCACCCTGGCCGGCCGGCTGTGGTGCGGCTACGCCTGCCCGCAGACGGTGTGGACCGAGGTCTTCATGTGGATCGAGCGCAAGGTGGAAGGCGACCGCCCGCGGCAGATGAAGCTGGACAAGGCCCCGTGGACCCCGCGCAAGGTGCTCATCAAGGGCACCAAGCACACCCTGTGGATCCTGTTCTCGCTGTGGACCGGCTACACCTTCGTCGGCTACTTCACCCCCATCACCGAGCTGGCGGTGAAGATCGGGTCCCTGTCCACCGGGCCCTGGGAGACCTTCTGGGTCCTGTTCTACGGCGCCGCCACCTACCTCAACGCCGGCTGGATGCGGGAACAGGTGTGCATCTACATGTGCCCCTACGCCCGCTTCCAGAGCGCCATGTTCGACGAGAACACGCTGGTCATCTCCTACGATCCCCGGCGGGGGGAGCCGCGCGGCTCGCGCAAGCGCGGGGCGGATCCCCGCGCCCTGGGACTGGGGGACTGCATCGACTGCACCCTGTGCGTGCAGGTCTGCCCCACCGGCATCGACATCCGCGACGGCCTGCAGTACCAGTGCATCGGCTGTGCCGCCTGCATCGACGTCTGCAACCAGGTCATGGACAAGATGGGCTACCCGCGCGGCCTCATCCGCTACACCACCCAGAACGCCCTCCAGGGCAAGCCCACGCGCATCCTGCGCCCGCGGGTGTTCGTCTACTCCGCGGTCCTGCTGCTGCTGACCGTGGCCCTGGTCCACGCCCTGGTCACCCGGGTGCCGCTGGAGGTGGACGTGATCCGGGACCGCAACGCCCTGTACCGCGTGGTGGGCGGGTCGCTGGTGGAAAACACCTACCTGCTCAAGATCATCAACATGGACACCCGGCCGCGGCGCTTCGTCGTCGCCGTCTCCGGCATTCCCGGCGTGCGCCTGGCCCGGGAGCCCCGCATCGTCGACGTGGCCGCCACCGACGTGGCCGAGGTCCCGGTGCGCGTGCGCGTCCCCCGGGCGCGGCTGGACCGCACCCGCTACGACGTGGAGTTCATCGTCCGGGCCGTGGACGACCGCGCCCTGAAGGTGAGCGAGAGGGGGCGCTTCCTGGCCCCGCCGCCGGGTTCATGATGCCGGCCTCGACCCACAGGAGCGGGTGATGGTTGCCACGCGTCCTTGAGTTCGTAATTCCGACCCCGTCCGTCTAGGATAAAGCGCCATGAGTGAGACCGCCCCTGTCCCCTGGTACCGGCAGTTCTGGCCCTGGGTCCTGCTGGGCCTGCCCGCCACCGCGGTGGTGGCGGGCATCGCCACGGTGTTCATCGCCGCCAGCCACCGCGACAGCCTGGTGGCCGACGACTACTACCGCGCGGGCCTGGCCATCAACCGCCGCCTGGCCCGGCTGGAGCGCGCCGCGGCGCTGGGCGTCAGCGCCCGCCTGCAGGTGGAACCGGGGCCGCCGGGCCGCGTGCGCGTGACCCTGAGCGGCGCCACGCGGCCCCCGGCCCTGCGCCTGGCCTTCAGCCATCCCACCCGCGCCGACCTGGATCGCGGCTATATCCTGCGCCCGGCCACCGGCCGCACCTACGAGGCCCCGGGGCCGCTGCCGCCGGCGGGGCGCTGGTACATCTCGCTGGAACCGGAAGGCGGCCGGTGGCGGCTGGCGGGCGAGGTCCGGCTGCCGCTGCAGGCGCCGCTGGTACTCAGACCGCCCGCCCCCGGCGCAGCGCCGCCGGAGGCCGGCAACGAAGGGGAAAATACGCCATGACCGAGAAAAACGCCGCGCCGGCCATCGAGCGCGCCGTGGCCGTGCTGTGGCCTTCGTTCCTCACCGCCGGCCTGGCCACCGTCGTCTTCTTCACCCTGTTCGACCCGGTGGAACTGGCCGCCGCCGCCGGCTGGGGCGAGGTGAGCCGCCTGGGGGGCTATACCATCGGGTTCTTCGCCTTCTGGCTGCTCACCTCGATGTCGTGCGCCCTCACCTGCTACTTCCAGCGCCCCCGCACCTGAGGCGGCCGGGACACACAGCAAAAAGGCCGGCACCGGGCCGGCCTTTTCTCCAGCGGTGACAGCCGGCTCAGAAGCTCGCAGAAATGCCTGCCGCCAGGTAATCGTAGTCGATGCCGCTGACGTCGAGAAACTTCTGGTATTCCAGCCGTACCGCCACCCTGTCGCTCACACTGAACTGGCCCCCGATGCCGAAGGTGACATCGGTTCCGCTGTCGGTTCCCGCGATGAATCCCAGGCCCACGAGGTCTGCCGAGACGTCGACCGACCAGACGAACAGGCCACCCTTGGCAAACAGCTCGAAGCGCCCGCCCATGGGCCAGAACCCCGCCAGCGAGATCTCGAGCCCCGAGGCGTCGATGGCGGCCGTGCCCCCCGGCCCGGAGACAACCACATCGCCCAGGTCAACATAAGCCACCTCGAGGGCCGCGTTTCCCGCACGCCCGCCGCCGAAGACCTTGAAGGCCGTCGTGCTCTCCAGCAGGTCCCCCTCACTGCTGGCCAGGGCCAGGCCGCCGTACCCCCCCAGCGACGCCGCCCATGCCGGACCCGACAACGAAAGTGCGACCAACGCCACTGCCCCCACAACCCGATTTCGAGTATTCATTCTCCACTACTCCGCTGGTATTTTTGCCATGGCTTGCCAGCCCATGGTAGACAAGGCATCGCCCGACAATCAACGCACGCGGCCCGGCCGCACGCAGCAGGTGTCCATCCCTCCCCCATACCGTGACCCGGGGATCCCGTTGCCGGGCATCCTTCACCCGGCCAAGGGGAGAACCGGCCGGTGAGGCCACGGCGGCGGCGGGTGACCAGGTGGCGCCGCTTCCTGGGCTGGAGCGGGCGGCTGGTGCTGGCGCTGCTGGTCCTCGACGCCGCCTGGCTCTATGCCATCTGGCCCGACTGGACGGCGCTGGGCCGCGGCGCGGTGCCCGAGTCGGCGTTCATCCGGGCCTACCGGGCGCGGCGCGAGGCCGACCCCGCCCTGCCGCCGCTGCGCTGGCGGCCGGTGCCCTTCAACTGGATCCCGCGCCACATGCGCCACGCCGCGGTGGCGGCGGAGGACGCCCGCTTCTTCGAGCACCACGGTGTGGACCTGGCCGCGGTGCGCCACGCCCTCAACCGCAACCTGGAGGCCGGGGCCTTCGTCATCGGCGGCAGCACCCTCTCCCAGCAGACGGCCAAGAACCTGTTCCTGAGCCCTGCGCGCAATCCCCTGCGCAAGTGGCACGAGCTGGTGCTGACCCTGGCCATGGAACGCCACCTGTCCAAGCAGCGGATCCTGGAGATCTATCTCAACGTGGCCGAGTTCGGCGAGGGGATCTACGGGGTGGAGGCCGCCGCCCGCCATTACTGGGGCAAGCCGGCCCCGGCGCTCACCCCGTGGGAAGCGGCCCAGCTCGCCGCCACCCTGCCCTCACCCCGGCGCCACAATCCCGCCACCCGCACCCGGACCTTCCTCCAGCGCGCCCGCCGCGTGTACCGCTGGCTGCGGGTCCAGCGCTACGACCATCCCCTCGGGTAGGGGCGAGGGGCGAGGGGCGGGGCGATGGCAGTTCAGGCGCTGCGGCGGCCGCGGCGCGGGGGGCCGCGGCGTTCCCCCCGGGGCGGGCCGCCGCGCCCGCGGCCCCGGCGCCGGGGCTCGCGCACGGGCGGCCTGGGCTCCACCAGCAGCTCGGGCGTGACCCGCTCGGTGGGGATCTTGTGCCCGATGTAGGCCTCGATGTCGGGCAGGGAGAAGGCGTACTCCTCGCAGGCGAAGCTGATGGCCTCGCCCGAGGCCCCGGCGCGGCCGGTGCGGCCGATGCGGTGGACGTAGTCCTCCGGGTCCTGGGGCAGGTCGAAGTTGATGACGTGGCTCACCGCCGGAATGTGCAGGCCGCGGGCGGCCACGTCGGTGGCCACCAGGATGCTGACCTCGCCCTCGGTGAAGCGCTTGAGCAGGGCCAGGCGCTTCTTCTGCGGCACGTCGCCCGAGAGCACCGCGCCCTCGTAGCCGTTGCCGCGCAGGTAGGCGCCGATGTCCTCGGCCGCGCGCTTGGTGTTGACGAACACCAGCACCCGCCCCTGGCCCAGCCCCCGCAGCAGGCCCAGCAGCAGGGGGATCTTCTCCTCCATGGCCGGGTAGTAGACCCGCTCGGTGACCCGGTCGGCGGTGACCTGCTCCGGCTCGATGACCACCTGCTTCGGGTTGTTCATGTGCTCGTAGGCCAGCTCGGTCACGCGCAGGGACAGGGTGGCCGAAAACAGCATGTTGAGGCGCTGATCCGGCGGCGGCATGCGCCGCAGCAGGTAGCGGATGTCCTTGATGAAGCCGAGGTCGAACATGCGGTCGGCCTCGTCCAGGACCATGACCTGGATGGCCTTGAGGTGGAACACGCCCTGCTTGAAGTAGTCGATGATGCGCCCGGGCGTGCCGATGAGCACGTCCACGCCGGCCTCCAGCGCCCGGCGCTGGGACTCGTAGCCGGTGCCGCCGAAGGCCAGCCCCAGGCGGAAGCCGGTGTGCCGGCCCAGGACCTCGGCGTCGCGGTGGATCTGCACCGCCAGCTCGCGGGTGGGCGCGAGCACGATGGCGCGCGGCGCCGCCGGCGGCCGCCCCGTGTCCCGGCGCGGGCGCACCTTGACCTCCGGCGCCGGGTGGCGCAGCAGGTGGTTGAAAGCGGCGATGAGAAAGGCCGCGGTCTTGCCGGTGCCGGTCTGGGCCTGGCCGGCCACGTCCTCCCCGGCCAGGGCCAGGGGCAGGGTCTCCGCCTGGATCGGGGTGCAGCGGGAAAAGCCCGCGTCCTCAATGCCTTGCAGGATGGGCGCCGGCAGGTCGAAGCGGTCGAAGCGGACGTCGGTGAGGTGGCTTTCGTGTTCCATGGGGGACACAGGATAGCAAATCGCCGCCCGGCCCGGTGGCGCAGCACGGCCGGGGGTTGAAATGCGGGCCGTTCTGGGCTCAAATCTGCCGAGGCCCGGCGCCCCCCGGGCCGGCCCTGCCTTGAGCCCGTGCAACCACAGGAGAGCAGAAATTGAGCGACAAGATTGTCTACGTCACCGATGACACCTTCGAAGACGAGGTCCTCAAGGCGGACGTGCCGGTGCTGGTGGATTACTGGGCGGACTGGTGCGGGCCCTGCAAGATGATCGCGCCGGTGCTGGACGAGATCGCCGAGGAGTACTCGGGGCGGCTGAAGGTGGCCAAGCTCAACATCGACGAGAACCCCAACACGCCGCCCAAGTTCGGGATCCGGGGCATCCCGACCCTGATGCTGTTCAAGGGCGGCAACGTGGAGGCGACCAAGGTGGGGGCCGTGTCTAAGTCGCAGCTCACGGCCTTCATCGACAGCAATCTGTGAACCGGTACGGTTTTTGGCCGCCGGGAAGGCCCCCGGCGGCTGGACGATGGCGGTTTTTGGTGTTAAGTTTAATCTGAAGCTTCTGCCCAGACCGTTTTCCAAGAAGCTGTAACACCGCCGCGCAGGCGCTTCTCGCAGATTTCCAACGACTCCCGAGCCCCGACTGGCCCCGTGCCGGCGGCGCGCCGCGGTTGTGACATCCTGGAACCGGATACCGTTTGCCATTTTCTCAAGTCCCCAGGGACCCACCTGACCCATGAACCTGACCGAACTCAAACAGACCCCCGTCCCCGAGCTCATCAAGCTGGCCGAGGAGGTCGGCATCGAGGGCACCTCCCGCTCGCGCAAGCAGGACATCATCTTCTCCCTGCTCAAGGCCCACGCCAAGAACGGCGAGGACATCTACGGCGACGGCGTGCTGGAGATCCTGCAGGACGGCTTCGGCTTCCTGCGCTCCGCCGACAGCTCCTACCTGGCCGGCCCCGACGACATCTACGTCTCGCCCAGCCAGATCCGCCGCTTCAACCTGCGCACCGGGGACACGGTCTCGGGCAAGATCCGGCCGCCCAAGGAGGGCGAGCGCTACTTCGCCCTGCTCAAGGTCAACGAGATCAACTTCGAGCCGCCGGAGAACGCCAAGAACAAGGTCCTGTTCGAGAACCTGACCCCGCTGCACCCCACCAAGCGGCTCAAGCTGGAGAAGGGCAACGGCTCCACCGAGGACATCACCGCCCGGGTCATCGACCTGGTGGCTCCCATCGGCAAGGGCCAGCGCGGGCTCATCGTCTCGCCGCCCAAGGCCGGCAAGACCATGATGCTGCAGAACATCGCCCAGAGCATCACCGACAACCACCCCGAGGTCTACCTCATCGTCCTGCTCATCGACGAGCGCCCGGAGGAGGTGACCGAGATGGCCCGCTCGGTGCGCGGCGAGGTGGTCTCCAGCACCTTCGACGAGCCGGCCAGCCGCCACGTGCAGGTGGCGGAGATGGTCATCGAGAAGGCCAAGCGGCTGGTGGAGCACAAGCGCGACGTGGTCATCCTGCTCGACTCCATCACCCGCCTGGCGCGGGCCTACAACACCGTGATCCCGTCCTCGGGCAAGGTGCTCACCGGCGGCGTGGACGCCAACGCCCTGCACCGGCCCAAGCGCTTCTTCGGCGCCGCCCGCAACGTGGAGGAAGGCGGCTCGCTCACCATCCTCGCCACCGCCCTCATCGACACCGGCTCGCGCATGGACGACGTGATCTACGAGGAGTTCAAGGGCACCGGCAACATGGAGGTGCACCTGGACCGGCGCATCGCCGAGAAGCGCATCTACCCGGCCATCAACATCAACCGCTCGGGCACCCGCCGCGAGGAGCTGCTCACCAAGCCCGACGAGCTGCAGATGATGTGGATCCTGCGCAAGGTGGTCCACGACATGGACGAGCTGGCGGCCATGGAGTTCCTCCACGACAAGCTCAAGGCCACCAAGACCAACGCCGAGTTCTTCGACTCCATGAAGCGCTGAGGCCGGGGCCCGGCGCCGCCCCATCGGTTTCAGCGGTTCTCTGCCGCCGCCCGCGGGGAGCCCCGGCTGCTCGCGCGGCCGGAAGCCTACCCCGCCTCACCCGACAATAGCCCAGTCCATCAAATACTTACCGCGTCACCACGGTACGCGGTTCACACTCCGGGGCCGTGGTTTTTGACTCCCGCCGCCGCTCCCGGCAAGATTCGAAGGTGCCCGGGAAGAAGGCAAAACTTGTGATTATCGGCCGGCGGGCGGCGGGACTTTAGCCCGCGGCCGGCGGGAGACAGGTCATGACATCCAAAGCCCCCCAGGGCCCGGTGCCCGGTGTGGATGATTTCACCTTCTGGTCCGAGCTGGCCCGGCGCGACCCGGAGCGCTTCGAGGCCCTGCGCGGGCGGCTCATCCTGGACTTCCTCGCCAGCGTGCCGCCCGAGCGGCGCCGGCGCCTGGAGGGCCTGCAGTGGCGCATCGACGCCGAACGCCGCCGGGCGGGTACCCCGCTGGCGGCCTGCATCACCCTCTCGCGCATGATGTGGGATTCCTGTGCCGCGCTGCAGGATGCCCTGCACGGCCGCCCGCCGGTCCGGCGCCCGCGGGCGGAGGTGGTGGCCCTGCGCCCGGTCCCGGGCTGAGCGTTGACTTTCCGGCGCCATGGGCCAACATTGAAAGAGAGCCCGGCGCGCCGGGCGCAGCAGTACCGGCCCATGTCCCGCACGCCGTCCCCATCGCCCCGCTTCGACTTCGACCACTGGGCCGAGCTGGCCCGGCGCGACCCGGCCGTGTTCGAGGAGCTGCGCCGGCTGACCCTGGACCTGGCCATCCTCAAGCGCTCCCGGGAACGGCGCGCGCGCCTGCGGGGCCTGCAGTGGCGCATCGACCGCCTGCGGGAGCAGGCCCCCAACCCCCTGGCCGCCTGCGTCAAGATCTCGGGCCTCATGTGGGACAACTTCGAGCGCCTGCAGGCGGGCTGGAACGACCCGTCCTCCCTGCGGCGCGGCCCCGCCGCCGGGGTCCGCCGCCTGCCGCCGCGGGGCGACTGAAGGAGTGGCACGCCTGCGGGCCGCCCGCCTCAGCCGCCGCTGAGACCCCGCCCCGCGGGCCCGGGCTTGACAGCCCCCCGCGCCCGTGCCAGCTTTCTTCCCGTGCAGGCGCCAGGGAGGGTGCGCGCTGGTGCCTTCCTCCCCCGTCCCCCCTCCCCCTCTCCCGCCTGCGCCGGACCGGCCACAGGGAGGCATGCCATGAACGACGTGACGGTGAAGGAGGGCTGGGATCTCCGCTGGCACGAGCTGGAAGACGTGGTGGAGCCCTCGTGGGGCGCCATGCTGGTGCGTTGGGGCCCGACCATGACCCGGGACGTGAGGGTGGAGGGGATGCGCGCGCCCCGGGACCGCGGCGGGTGGCAGCAACTGGCCGAGCGGGTGGAGTGGGGCGAGCTGGTGGTGCTGGAGTCCCACAGCCTGTTGCCGGGGTTCTGCCGGGACGAGGAGGGGCGGTCGTGGGTGGTGCGGCCGGGGGTGCGGGAGCCGGACCGGGGCATACTCCAGTCCCTGCTGCGGTGGGTGGAGCCGCCGGGGTCGGGGTGGCAGCGGCTGGTGGGCGCGGGCAAGGAGCTGGTGAACCGGCTGGCGCGGGAGAACGCGGCGGCGCTGTCGGAGCACCTGGGGGGCCGGGCGAGGCTGGCGGACGGGCGGCAGTTGACGGTGGCGGAGACGGCGGAGCTGTTCCGGCGCGAGGGCGCGGACCTGCTGCCGCCGTCCAACGCGCTGCAGGCGGAGGGGGCGGCGGCGGTGGCGGCGCTGCCGGCGGTGGAGGCCATCGTGTCGGTGGTGCAGGCGCTGGGCACGCGGGGCCGGTCGGTGGTGCGGGACCCCAAGGGGTTTGCGCGGGACATGCGCTCGGCCATGAACCGCAGGCAGCAGGGCGACACCGAGGTGCTGGGCAACCTGGGCGGGATCGAGGCGGTGCGCCGCCGGCGTCACGCCCGCGAGCCGCGCCACCCGGGGCGTTACCAGGGGCCGGACG
>JALSIK010000292.1 GCA_026990045.1 Chromatiales bacterium
GCCGCAGGACACCATCGGCGAGGGCACCTACTGCTGCGGGGGCGGCGGCGGGCTGCTGACCGACGACCTCATGGAGCTGCGGGTCAAGGGCGCCCTGCCCCGCATGGAGGCCCTCAAGTACGTGGTGGAGACCCACGGCGTCACGCACATGGCCGCCATCTGCGCCATCTGCAAGAGCCAGTTCACCAAGGTGCTGCCCTACTACGGGTTCACCATGGACCAGATCGTGAGCGTGCACCAGCTCGTGAGCAACGCCATCGTGCTGGGCGCCAAGCAATAGGCGAACGGAACAGGCGTTTTCCCCAAGTCAGGAACAAGGTTCTAACGAACTCAAGCAGGAGAATCAGGCATGGCCACTTCCCCGGAAGATATGCAGGCGAAGAAACTCACCTTCCGCAAGTTCAAGGACGGTGAGCACGACTACCGCAGCTACCAGGAAGCGATTTTCCAGGCGGGCTGGTCGCACAAGTGCCCCACCTACGTTCACCGCACGCCGCCATGCCAGGGGGCCTGCCCCGCCGGCGAGGACATCCGCGGCTGGCTGGACATCGTGCGCGGCATCGAGAAGCCGGCCGGCGAGATGAGCTGGCAGGAGTACGCCTTCCGCCGTGCCACCGACGCCAATCCCTTCCCCGCCGTCATGGGCCGCGTGTGCCCGGCGCCCTGCGAGGCGGGCTGCAACCGCAACCAGGTGGAGGACCACGTGGGCATCAACGCGGTGGAGCAGTTCATTGGCGACTGGGGACTGGAGAACCAGGCCAGGTTCGAACCGGCGGCCCAGAGCACGGGCAAAAAGATCGCCATCGTGGGTGGCGGCCCGGCCGGGCTGGCCGCCGCCTACCAGCTCCGCCGCCGCGGGCACGAGTGCACCGTGTTCGACGAGCGGGCCGAGCTGGGGGGCATGATGCGCTACGGCATCCCCGGCTACCGCACCCCGCGCGACGTGCTGGACGGCGAGATCCAGCGCATCATCGACATGGGCGTCGAGGTGCGCATGAACACCCGGGTCGGCCGTGACATCTCGGTGGAACAGCTGGAGAAGGACTACGACGCCATCCTGTGGGCGGTGGGGACCCATTCCGGCCGGGCCCTGCCCATCCCCGGCGCCGATGCGCCCAACTGCCTCACCGGCGTCGACTTCCTGCGCGCCTTCAACGAGGGCCGGCTCAAGATGGTGTCCGAGAAGGTCGTCGTGGTGGGCGGCGGCGACACCTCCATCGACGTGGCCTCGGTGGCCCGCCGCCTCGGCCACATCACCGAGATCCACGAGCAGGATCGGCCGGAGAACGTGGTCCTGGGCCACACCGCCCACGACGTGGCCTCCACCGCCAAGCGCCAGGGCGCCCAGGTGACCCTCATCTCCCGTGCGCCCATCGAGCGCATGAATGCCGCCGAGCACGAGGTCAAGGATGCCCTGCGCGAGGGCGTCAACATCCGCGGCTGCCTCAACCCGGTGGAAGTGGTGCTGGACGAGAACGGCCGCGCCAGGGCGCTCAAGGTCGTGGAGCTGGAGGACGACGGCAAGACGCCCAAGCCGGGCACCGAGTTCGAGATCGAGGCCGATCTCATCGTGGCCGCCATCGGCCAGCGCGGTGACCTGAGCGGCCTGGAGGACCTGGACAACGGCAAGGGCTTCATCGACGCCGACCAGCACTACCAGGTCCCGGGCAAGCCCGGCCACTTCGTCGCCGGCGACATCGTGCGCCCGCACCTGCTGACCACCGCCATCGGCCAGGCCTCCATCGCGGTGGAGAGCATCGAGCACTACCTGCGCAACGAGGACCTGGGTAAGCGGCCCAAGGTGGACAAGCACCACTTCGACCTGCTGGCCAAGCTGCGCGAGGCCGGCCTGGAGCCCAAGGAATACGACCACGGCGAGACCCGCGGCACCTCGGAGGCCGAGTTCGCCATCCACAACTACGAGGACCGATCCAAGCAGGAGATCATTCCCGCGGACAAGCTGTTCTTGGGCCACTTCGAGTACGAGCCGCGGCACAAGCGCAAGGAGAAGGTGCCCACCGCCGACGAGGTGCTGGGTCACTTCGAGGAGCGGATGATCGGCCTGACCGAGGAAGAGACCGTGGCCGAGGCCAAGCGCTGCATGAGCTGCGGCATGTGCTTCGAGTGCGACAACTGCGTGGTCTTCTGCCCGCAGGATGCCGTCCACCGCGTGCCCAAGAACCAGCGCACCATGGGCCGCTACGTCTACACCGACTACACCCGCTGTATCGGCTGCCACATCTGTGCCGATGTCTGCCCCACCGGCTACATCGACATGGGCCTGGGCGAGTAACCGCGGAGGGAAGCATGGCACGGTTCTCCGCCCTGACCGGCCGCACCGCCGCCCTGGCGGCGGTGCTGGCCCTGCTTTCGGCCCCGGTGCTGGCCGGCGCGCCCAAGCCCGAGATCCCGCGTGGCAAGGGTGACCAGTGCGTCGAGCCCACCGAGGTCATGCGGCGCCATCACATGAACTTCATCCTGCACCAGCGGGACGAGACCATGCACCGCGGTATCCGCACCAAGAAGCACAGCCTGGCAGAGTGCATCAACTGCCACGTGCCCAAGGCCGAGGACCCGGCCCGCCAGGTGCACGCGGACAGCCCCAAGCATTTCTGCAGCAGTTGCCATACCTACACGGCCGTGACCATCGACTGCTTCGGGTGCCACTCCGACGTCCCCCAGGAAACCGGCGTGGCCAAGGAGGACCTGGTGGTGCCGGTGCACGGCAGCGCCCCGGCCCTCGACCTGGAGCAGGAGGCCGCGCGCATGGTTCAGGCTGGAGGGAAAGCAGAATGAGCGAGAACCGGACCACCGACGAGGGGCGCCGCCAGTTCCTGGGCGGGACCCTGGCCCTGGGGGGCATCGCCGTCGCGCCGGGCGTGTTCCTGGTCAACGTGGCGGGTGCCAAGCCGGCGGACCAGCCGGTCACCGACAAGGTCCGCTGGGGGCTGCTGGTGGACACCACCAGGTGCGCCGACGGCTGCGACGCCTGCGTCCGGGCCTGCCAGGAGGAAAACGGATGGGGCGGCCCGGACAGCAACGAGGTCAAGTCCTCGGACGAGCAGAAGGCGCAGTGGATCCGCAAGGTCCACCTGCGCAACAAGCAGACCGGCAGCACCCATTCCCTGCCGCTCATGTGCCAGCACTGCGAACACCCGCCGTGCGCCGACGTCTGCCCCACCGGGGCCTCCTTCCGCCGCGCCGACGGCATCGTGCTGGTGGACAAGCACACCTGCATCGGCTGCCGCTACTGCATGATGGCCTGCCCCTACAAGGCCCGCTCCTTCATCCACGAGGAGCTGCACGGACAAAAGGTCAATGCCCCACGTGGCAAGGGCACGGTGGAATCCTGCACCTTCTGCGTCCACCGGGTGGACAACGACCGCGAGCCGGCATGTGTCGAGGCCTGCGCCGCGGAGGGACGGCGAGCTCTCATCTTCGGCGACATGAAGGATCCCGACAGCGAGATCTCGCAGCGCCTCAAGCGCCTGGGCGTGCGCCAGCTCCGCGCCGACCTGGGCCTCAATCCCGGCGTCCACTACGAAGGGGTATAAGAGCGAATGACCAAGTACGACACCTTCCGTGAAGTCGAGGGCAGCAAGGGCTTCTGGACCGTGTTCGCCTTGTTTGCCGCCATGGTGGCCGTGGGCCTGGGCGCGGCCTGGTACATGGAGCACCAGGGCCACTGGGTCACCGGCATGAACAACCAGATCGTGTGGGGCACGCCGCACGTCTTCGCCGTGTTCCTCATCGTCGCCGCCTCCGGCGCGCTGAACGTGGCCTCCATCGCCTCGGTGTTCGGGCGGGTGCCCTACAAGCCCCTGGCACGATTGTCCGGCCTGCTGGCCATCGCACTGCTGGTGGGGGGGCTGGCGGTCCTGGTCCTGGACCTGGGCCGGCCCGACCGCCTCATCGTGGCCATGACCTACTACAACTTCAAGTCCATCTTCGCCTGGAACATCTTCCTGTACACCGGGTTCATGGCCATCGTCGGCTTCTACCTGTGGACCATGCTGGACTTCCGCATGCGCGGCTACAACAAGGCCGCGGGCATGTTCGCCTTCATCTGGCGCCTGGTGCTCACCACCGGTACCGGTTCCATCTTCGGCTTCCTGGTGGCGCGCGAGCTGTACGACTCGGCCCTGATGGCCCCCATGTTCATCACCATGTCCTTCTCCTTCGGGCTGGCCATCTTCCTGCTCGTACTCCTGGGGCTGTACCATGGTACCGGCCGGCCCGTCGGCGACAAGATCCTCGTGCGCATGAAGAACCTGCTGGGGATCTTCGTCGCCGCGGTGCTCTATTTCGTCGTCGTCTTTCACCTGACCAACCTCTATGCCGCCGAGCACTGGGGCGCCGAGCGCTTCGCCCTGCTCGACGGGGACATCTATACCCGGCTGTTCTGGTGGGTGGTGGTGGGCCTCGGGTCCATCGTGCCGCTGGTCCTCCTGTTCCACCCCGCGCTGGGGCGGCGGCGCAGCAGCATCGTGGTGGCCTCCATCCTGGTCATCATCGGCGGGCTGGCGCAGATGTACGTCGTCATCATCGGCGGGCAGGCCTACCCCCTCAACATCTTCCCCGGCATGGAGGTGAGCAGCAGTTTCTATGACGGCGTGGTGGCCGACTACGCCCCCAGCCTGCCGGAGGTGCTGCTGGGCCTGGGCGGCGTGGGCATCGCCCTGGCCGCGGTGATGCTGGGCGTGCGCGTGCTGCGCTTCCTGCCCGACAGCCTGGAAGATGCGCAGGTGGACCCCCACCACTCACGAACGGAGACCGGCGAGGCCGAGGCCCAGCCGGCGGGCTGAGGCGACACGGCCGCACCGGCCGCGCCCCCGTGCTGCCCGGCCCGGCGCCCCGGTCCCCTGACGCTCGGTGACCATGGCCCAGTTACTCGTTTCGGCAGCACACAAGTCCTCCGGCAAGACCACCGTCAGCGTCGGCCTGGTGGCGGCCCTGCGCGGGCAGGGTCGCCGGGTCCAGCCGTTCAAGAAGGGCCCGGACTACATCGATCCCCTGTGGCTGGGCCGGGCCGCCGGGCGTCCGTGCCACAACCTGGACTTCCACACCCAGGGCCCGGACGAGATCCGGGCCACCTTCGCCCGCCACGCCGCCGGCGCGGACCTGGCCGTCATCGAGGCCAACAAGGGCCTGCACGACGGCATGGACCTCGAGGGCGGAGACAGCAACGCCGCCCTCGCCCGCCTGCTGCAAGCCCCCGTCGTCCTGGTCATCGACACCCGCGGCATGACCCGCGGGGTGGCGCCGCTGGTACTGGGCTTCGCGGCCTTCGACCCGCGGGTGCGCATCGGCGGCGTGATCCTCAACCAGGTGGGCGGCAGCCGCCACGAAGGCAAGCTGCGCGCGGTGCTGGAACGCTACACCGACATTCCCGTGCTGGGCGCGGTGCGGCGCGACCCGGCCCTGCACATCGACGAGCGCCACCTGGGGCTGATCCCCAGCAACGAGCACGCCGACACCGCGCGGCACATCGACCTCATCCGCCGGCGGATCCTGGACCAGGTGGACCTGGAGGCGGTGCAGGCCCTGGCCGCCTCGGCCCCGGCCATCGTCCCGCCGCACGTCGAGACCCCCGCTGCCGCCGCCGGTGAGCCCGTTCGCATCGGCGTGCTGCGCGATGCCGCCTTCGGCTTCTACTATGCCGGTGACCTGGACGCCTTCGCCGACTGCGGCGCCGAGCTGGTGTTCATCGACAGCCTGCGCGATACCCGCCTGCCGCCGGTGGACGGGCTGTTCCTGGGCGGCGGCTTCCCCGAGACCCACATGGAGACCCTGGCGGCCAACCGCGAACTGATGGCGGACATCCGCCGGGCCATCGAGGCCGGGCTGCCCACCTACGCCGAGTGCGGCGGCCTCATGTACCTGGCGCGCAGCCTGCACTGGGGCGAGCGGCGGTGCGAAATGGCCGGCGTGATCCCGGGCGACGTGGTCATGGGCGAGCGGCCCCAGGGCCGCGGCTACACCGTGCTGGAGGAAACCGGGCACCTGCCCTGGCCGCGGCTGGATGCGCCGGAAGGACCCGTCCACGCCCACGAGTTCCATTACTCGCGCATGGAAAACCTGGCCCCGGACGCGACCTTCGCCTGGCGCGTGCTGCGGGGCGCCGGCGTGGACGGGCGCCACGACGGCATCGTGTACCGTAACCTGGTGGCGGGCTACGCTCACCTGCGCCACACCCGCCAGTGCCCCTGGGTGAGGCGGTTCACCGGCTTCGTCCGCGCCCTGCGCCGGAGCCGTTCCGAGCCGCCGTCACGGCAGGCCGGTCCCTGACAGACCAATGGTTCAACCCACACCGCAAGAGGACGAGACGTGATCACATTGACGCCCGCGGCCGCCAAGCAGGTCCGCCACTCCGCCCGCGAGGGCAAGATGGAGGGTATGGCCCTGCGCGTGGCCGCCACCCGCAACCCGGATGGCTCCATTCACTACGGCATGGGCTTCGACGACACCAGCCGTGACGGTGACATGAAGTTCACCTCGGAGGGCATCGAGATCGTGGTGGCCCCCACCAGCCTGGAGCTGCTCGACGGCACCACCATCGACTTCGTGGAGCTGGAGCCGGGCAAGTTCGAGTTCATCTTTCTCAATCCCAGGGACCCCAACTACAAGCCGGCCGATGAATCGGCCCCTTCGGGCGAGGCCTCCTGAGCTCCATGACCACCCCCGACCTCGTCGTCATCGGCAGCGGACCCGGCGGTTACAAGGCCGCGGTCACGGCCGCGCGCCTGGGCGCCCGCGTGACCCTGGTGGAGAAGGGCCTGCCCGGCGGCACCTGCCTCAACCAGGGCTGCATCCCCAAGAAGACCCTGGTCTACCTGGCCAACCTCATCGACGACGTCAACGCCCTCAACGGGCGCGGGCTCACCGGCTACACCCGCGGCGACTTCCCCGCCGCGCTGCGCCACAAGGACGAGGTGGTGCGCAACATCCGCGACCACTTTCCCCTGTGGCTGCGGCGCCTCGGCGTGCGCCTGGTCCGCGGCCGCGCCAGCCTGGCCGGCCCCGGCAAGGTCGCCATCGCCCTGGAGGACGGCGGGACCGAGACCCTGCGCGCGGCGCGCATCATCATCGCCACCGGGGCCCGGCCCAGGACCCACCCGGCCTGCCCCGTGGACGGCAGGCGCATCATCGATTCCAGCCACTTCATGACCACGCTCCACCGGTTGCCGGAAAACATCCTGTGCCTGGGCGGCGGGCCGGTGGGCACCGAGCTGGGATACCTGCTGCACCAGTTCGGGGCCCGGGTCACCATCGTGGAACGCTCGGGCCGGCTGCTGGACAAGCCGGGCATCCCCGAGCGGGCCGGGCAGATGCTGGAACGCAAGTTCCAGCGCCTGGGGGTGGACGTGCGCAAGGGGCTCACCGTTGCGGGCACCCGGGTGGACGGCGGCGGGGTGGACGTCACCTTCACCGACGGCAGCCGCGAGCGCTTCAGCCACGTGCTGGTGGCGGTGGGCCGGGTCCCCCGCAGCGCCGGGCTCGGCCTGGAGGAGGCCGGGGTGGAAGTGGACACGGCGGGCTTCATCCGCACCAACGAATACCTGGAAACCAGCCTCCCCGGGGTCTATGCCGTGGGGGACGTCAAGGCCGGGCCCATGACCGCCAACGCCGCCCTGCACGACGCCAAGGTGGCCGCCAGCAACGCCGTCGCCGGCAACACCACCCAGCGCAACTATCACCGGGTGCCGGTGGTGGTGGACTCGGCGCTGGAGATCGCCGCGGTGGGCCTCACCGAGGAGCGGGCCGAGCTGGCCGGCTTCGAGCCCGATGCCGCCCGCGCCAACTACGCCGGCTCCGCCAAGGCCCTGGGCCGCAACGATGCCGAGGGCTTCGTCGAGGTGGTCCACGACGAGGAGACCGGCCAGATGCTGGGCGGCTGCATCGTGGGTCCCGAGGCCGGCGAGCAGATCCAGATGCTCACCGCCGCCTGCCAGTCCCCGCGCGGACTGTGGTTTCTCAAGGACATCAGCTACAGCCACCCCTCCTGGTGCGAGGAGCTGGAAAACGCCGTGGACCCGTACACGGCCGAATTCCTCCAGTCGGGCAAGAACATCTTCCGGCCCGGCATCTACGCCATAAGGGATTGATCCCCCGCCCCTTTCCCCAATCCGGCGGCTCCCGGCCCGGCCCCGCCGGCGCACCCCCGGTGGGGCAATTTTTCGGGTAAAATTAATCGCTTGGACGCCCCGCCGGCGTCCGGCGACACCGCCATGAGCAAGCAGCCCGTACAATCCACCGCCACCACGCGCCCGGCCAAGCGGGCCATGTGGTTGATCCCCCCGGCCCGGGGCTGGCGCCAGAAGGGCCGCGGCATCAGCAGCAGCCGCCTGGCCGTGCCCTTCTACGGCCTGGCCGCGGTGCTGGCCGGCCTGGCCGCCTCGGTGTTCTGGCCCGTGCCGTGGCTCCAACTGGTGCTGCTGGCCGCCGGCGGCCTGTCGCTGGCGGTGCTGGCCCACCTCATGCGCCGCGACCTGTTCGCCCCCCTGTCCCACATGCGCAACTGGGCCCTGCGCATGCGCGCGGGCCACCTGGGCGCCCGCCTGCCCGTGCCCGGGCACGGCGAGTTCTCCAAGCTCGCCTCCGACATCAACGCCCTGTCGGAGAACCTCCAGTCGCTGTCGCAGGAAATGGAGGTGCGCATCCGCCAGCAGACCGAGCGCATCGAGCAGAAGACCCGCTCGCTGAAGATCCTCTACGAGGTGGCGGCCAACATCAACCAGGCCCGCGGCGTGGACGACCTGCTCACCCGCTTCCTCGACATCCTCATGGGCCTGATGGAGGCCCGCGCCGGCACCATCCGCCTGCTCACGCCCGACGGCCAGATGCGCATGGTGGCCAGCGCCGGCCTGGACGAGGCGGTGGTCCAGGAGGAACAGCTCGTCCCGGTGGACCGCTGCTTCTGCGGATCGGCCCTGGCCGAGGGGCGCTCGGTGTGCCAGAGCGACGTGGTGGACTGCGAGCGCTTCGTGGGCCAGCCCCTGTTTCCCGGCGGCGAGGTGGAACTGGTCTCGGTGCCGGTGGACTACCAGGGCCGCCAGCTGGGCGTCTTCACCCTGTTCGTGGAGCCGGGCCGCGGCGCCCTGGTGCGCGAGGACATGCAGGAGATCCTCACCAGCATCGGCCGCCACCTGGGCATGGCCATCGAGAAGGCCCGCCTGGACGACGAGGCCCGGCGCCTGTCCATCATCGAGGAGCGCAACCTGCTCGCCGCCGAGCTGCACGACTCCCTGGCCCAGACCCTGGCCAGCCTCCGCTTCCAGGTGAGCACCCTGGAGGAATCCCTCTCCACCTGGTCCATGGTCTCCTCCAGCGAGGTGCGGCAGCTCCGCAACGTGGTGGAAGAGGCCAACCAGGAGCTGCGCGAGCTGCTCAACCACTTCCGCACCCCCATGGACGAGCGCGGGCTCGTCCCGGCCCTGAAGGACGTGATCAAGAACTTCCGCGCCCGCAGCAACATCCTCGTCTTCCTGCAGGACGAATGGCAGCACAGCAAGCTGCCCGGCCAGATGGAACTGCAGATCCTGCGCATCGTGCAGGAGGCGCTGTCCAACATCCGCAAGCACAGCCAGGCCCGGGCGGTGCGCATCCTGCTCCGGCGCAAGCCCGACAACGAATACCTGGTCATGATCGAGGACGACGGCGTGGGCCTGCCTGACAACCTGGCCCAGCGCCAGAACCGTGCCGGCGAGCACATCGGCCTGTCCATCATGCGCGAGCGCGCGGAAAAGCTGCACGGCCAGCTCACCATCGAGAGCGAGCCGGCCGAGGGCACGCGCATCACCCTGTCCTTCCGTTATCCCCGCGAGACGGGAGCGGCGCCGGACAGCGGCGCCGTACATCCGGTGTGAAACCACTGCCATGAAGGTCCTGTTGATAGACGATCACGCCCTGTTCCGCGTCGGCCTCCAGACCCTGCTGGAGAGCCGCGGCATTACCGTGGTGGCCACCGCCGGCTCCGGCCAGGAGGGGCTCCGGCTCACCGAGGAACACCAGCCGGACATCATCCTGCTGGACATGCGCATGCCCGACATGAGCGGCCTGGAGGTGCTGCGCGAGCTGCGCCGGCGGGGCGCGGAGATGCCCATCGTCATGCTCACCACCAGCGACGACGAGCGCGACCTGGTGGACGCCCTGCGCAGCGGGGCCCAGGGCTACCTGCTCAAGGACATCGACCCCGAGGAGCTGGTGGACGTGCTCAACGACATCGTCGCCGGCAAGACCGTGGTCGCCCCCAACCTGACCGGGGTGCTGGCCAAGGTGGTGCAGGAAGGTGAGCAGGCGGTCGAGGTCCCCGAGTCGCCGTTCTCCTCCCTCACGCCGCGCGAGATGGAAATCCTGTGCCACCTGGCCGAGGGCCAGAGCAACAAGGTCATCGCCCGCAACCTGGGCATCTCCGACGGCACCGTCAAGCTTCACGTCAAGGCGATCCTGCGCAAGCTGGACGTCCACTCCCGTGTGGAGGCCGCCGTGATCGCCGTGGAAAGAGGAATCACCCGCAATGCCCAAAGCTGAACCGGCCGAGGAATACGCCGTGCCCTCCGCAACCACCTTCGCCCGCATCGTCGAGGAAGCCCGCAAGTGCGTGGACGAGATCTTTCCCTGGGACCTGAGCGAGCGCCTCGAGGCCGGGAACGATCTCCTGGTGCTGGACGTGCGCGAGCCGGCCGAGTTCGAGGCCATGCACATCGAGGGTTCCCTCAACGTGCCCCGCGGCATCCTCGAGGCCGCGTGCGAATACGGCTACGACGAAACGGTGCCGGAGCTGGTGCGGGCGCGCGACCGCGACGTGGTGGTGGTGTGCCGCTCCGGCAACCGCAGCGTCCTGGCCGCCGCCGTCATGCAGCAACTGGGCTACGGCCGGGTCAGTTCCCTCAAGACCGGCCTGCGGGGCTGGAACGACTACGACCAGCCGCTGGTGGACATCCACGGCAACCCCGTGGACCCCGACACCGCCGAGGCCTTCTTCACCCCCAGGCTGACCCCGGAGCAGATGGGCGAGGTGGACTGATTTCCGCGGGAACACCGCCCCAGCGCAGCATTCGGAAGACAGAAGACGGAGGACAGAGGACAGAACCGCGCAGGGTGTGACGGCGAAGCCGCCGCACCGTTCCATGTGGTGCGCCCGCAGGGCGAACGCACCCCACCTCGGAAGCCAGAAGGCCCCTTCGCGGCCCGGTGGTCGCGGCCGGGGCCGCTCCTACACGTAGTGCTTGTGCTCGCTGCGGCGGCGGCCGGCGCGCTGGGTGACGATGCCCTTGATGTCGCCGGGGCCGCTGATCTCCAGGCGCGGATAGCCCTCGGCCAGGGCGTGCAGGTAGTAGCGTCCTTCCTCGATGCGAAGCTGGCGGAAGATGTACTCGCCCTCGTGCATGGCGATGACGTAGGCCCCGTCCTGGATGACCCCGGCCGGGTCCACGATCACGATGCAGCCGTGCTTGAACTCCGGGGCCATGGAATCGCCCAGCACCTGCAGGGCAAACGGTTCGGCCTCGGCGCAACCTCCTTCGATCATCGCTGCTCCTCCTTCACCGCCTTGCGCGGCGACGTTCCGGAATCGTTGCGGTTGAAGATCTCGTCACCGTCCGCCCCCTCGGGCTCGAACCAGCGCAGCCGTTCCTGCAGTGTCACCACGCTGCCCACGATGATGAGCGTGGGCGGCCGGACGCGGTTGCGCTCCACCAGCGCCGGGAGCGAGACCAGCGTGCCCGTGTAGACCTTCTGGTTGGGCGTGGTCCCCTGCTGCACCAGCGCCGCCGGGGTCTCCGCCGCCAGGCCGTGGGCCACGAGCTGCTCGCAGATCACGCGCACCCCGTGCAACCCCATGTAGAACACCACCGTCTGGTTGGGCTGGGCCAGTGCCGGCCAGTTGAGATCGATGGTGCCGTCCTTGAGGTTGCCGGTGACGAAGACACAGCTCTGGGCGTGATCGCGGTGGGTCAGCGGGATGCCGGCATAGGCCGCGCAACCGGCGGCGGCGGTGATGCCGGGCACCACCTGGAAGTGGATGCCCTCCTCCATCAGGGTGGCGATCTCCTCGCCGCCGCGCCCGAAGATGAAGGGATCGCCCCCCTTGAGCCGCAGCACCCGCTTGCCCGCCTTGGCCAGGCGCACCAGCAGCGCATTGATGTCCTCCTGCGGCAGGGTGTGGTTGTCCCGTTCCTTGCCGGCATAGATGAACTCGGCGTCGCGCCGCACCAGGTCCAGGATCTGGCGTGACACCAGGCGGTCATAGACCACCACGTCCGCCTGCTGCATGAGGCGCAGGGCGCGGAAGGTGAGCAGGTCCGGGTCCCCGGGGCCCGCCCCCACCAGGTAGACCTCCCCCCGGACCTTGCGCTCGGCGTCGGCCGACGCGATGGCCTGCTCCAGGGCGCGGCGCGCCGCCTGCTCCTTGCCGGCGAACACCAGCTCCGCCACCTCGCCCTCCAGCACCTGTTCCCAGAAATGGCGCCGCAGCTCGGGATTGGCAAACCGGGCCTTGACCGCCTCGCGGTACTCGTTGACCAGGTGGGCCAGGCGGCCGTAGGTGGCCGGGGTGCAGCTCTCCAGCCGCGAGCGCAGCATGCGCGCCAGCACCGGCGAGGCGCCGCCGGTGGAAACCGCGATCTGCACCGGCGAGCGGTCGATGATGGAAGGCATGATGAACCGGCACAGGGCCGGGTTGTCCACCACGTTCACCGGCAGCCGCCGGGCGCGCGCGCCCTCGGACACCGCCCGGTTGACCGCCTCGTCGTCGGTGGCGGCGATGACCAGCACCGGCGCCTCCAGGTCCGTCTCCTCGAACTCCCGCGCCGCGTGCTCCAGCGCACCCGCATCACGCAGGCGCGCCAGCTCGTCGCACAGCTCCGGCGCCACCACGGTCACGCGGGCGCCCGCCCGGCGCAGCAGGCCCACCTTGCGCGCGGCCACGGCACCCCCGCCCACCACCAGCACGGGCTCGCCGCGCAAGTCCATGAAGATGGGCAGGAAGTCCATTACCCGCCCTGCCCCCGCAGCAGGGGCTCCAGCTCGCCGTCCATGTCCAGTTCCACCAGCTCGTCGTAGCCGCCCACGTGGCGGTCGCCGATGAAGATCTGGGGCACCGTGTCGCGGCCGGTGCGCCGCTCCATCTCGGCCCAGCCCTCGGCATCGCCGTCCAGCTCGATCTTCTCCAGCTTCGCGCCGCGGCGCAGCAGCAGCTTTTCCGCGCGCTGGCAGAAGGGGCAGTCAGTGGTGCAATACATCAATACCGTACTCATGAAAACCCGGGAACCTCATTCTCCATGGGACACCAGGCGCGCCGCCGTCACCTCCAGCGACAGGAACGCCGGCTTGAGCCAGCGGCACACCACGTGGGACGCAAACCGCTCCAGCCCCTCCCGGGGCTGCTCGCGCCGCAGCAGGGACAGCGACAGGTCCACCTTGACGTGGTCCGGCGTGTAGTGCCGGGCCAGGCGCTGGGCCGCGTTGGCCTGTCCCGGGCGCACCGGCGGCAGGGTGAAGGCCAGGCACTGCAGGGCATCGAAGCGCACGCTGGAGAACACCGGCCGCAGCTTGCTCTGGATCTCCTCGCGCACGATGGAGGTGGCCACCCAGGAAATGTGGTCGGCCGCGTCCAGCAGGTCCTTGTCGAAGTCCTCGCGGTCGCGGAAGTATTCCAGGGCCGGATAGTAGCCCAGCCGGTGTTCGCGCGCGTAGGCCTGCACCGCCTCGGCCAGTTCCTCGCCCACCCGCACCGGCGAGGCGGGCAGGTAGCGGTCGAACACGTGGGGCGGGATGCGCATGCGCGCCGTCAAGGC
>JALSIK010000293.1 GCA_026990045.1 Chromatiales bacterium
CCAGGGTGTAGACCGGGGGATGCTCCAGCAGCCAGAGCTCGTCGGGGGCGGCCGGCCCGCGGGTGGCGGTGAACTCCTGCATGCGGGCCAGGGTGGCGGCGTAGTCCGCCCGGCCCAGGCGGCGCACCCGGGGCGGGGGCAAGGCCATGGCGGCGACGGCGCTCACAGCCGCATCATGACCTGGCTGCACTCGGACAGCGCCAGGTAGATGGCGTCGAGCTGAGCCCGGCTGCGCGCGGTGATGACCGCGGTGACGCTCACGTAGCCACCGTGGCGGCTTTCCCGCTCGCGCAGCTCGTGCACGTCCTCCGCCGGCACGTGGGCGCGGACGATGGCCTCCACCGCCTCGCGCAGCCCCCCGCCGCTGCGGCCCATGGCCTTGATGGGAAAGCGGCAGGGAAACCGCAGCGGCGAGCCGGCGTGGTCGGTGGTCGCGTTCATGCCCCGGCCGCCTCGCGCAGGCTGCGCTTGTATTCCTGGTACAGGGGCATGATCCGGCGCCACACGGGGCCGGGGCCGGTGCCCACCGGCCGGCCGTCGAGGCGGGTCACGGGCAGGACCTCGCGGGTGGAGCTGGTGATCCAGATCTCGTCGGCCCCGCGCAGCTCGGACTCGGACACGGGGACCTCGCGGCAGGGCAGGCCGTGGGCGCGGGCCAGCTCCAGCACCAGGTCGCGGGTGATGCCGGGGAGCATGAAGCGGCTCGTGGGCGGGGTGCGGATCTCGCCGGCGCGCACGATGAACACGTTGCTCGCCGCGCCCTCGGTCACCTGGCCGTCGCGCACCAGGATCGCCTCCAGGGCGCCGCGCTCCACCGCCTGCTGGCGCAGGAGGATGTTGGCCAGCAGGTTGACGGACTTGATGTCGCAGCGCGACCAGCGGATGTCCTCCAGCACCACCGCCGCCGCACCTTCTTCCAGCAGGGCCGGGTCGGGCGGGTTGAGCGGCGAGACCATGGCGAACACGGTGGGCGTGGGCGCCCGGGGGAAGGCGTGGTCGCGGCGGGCCGGGCCCCGCGTCACCTGCAGGTACACCGAGCGGTCGCCGCCGGGGTTGCGGGCCAGCAGCTCGTCGATGAGCGCGGTCCAGCCGCGGGCATCCAGGGGCGGGTCCAGGCGGATGGCCGCCAGGCTGCGTTCCAGGCGCGCCAGGTGCTGGGGCAGGCGGAACGGCCGCCGGCCGTAGACCGGGATCACCTCGTAGACGCCGTCCCCGAAGATGAAGCCGCGGTCCAGCACGGGCACCCGCGCCTGCGACAGCGGCAGCCATGCCCCGTCGAGGTGGACCGTGGGTTCGGCGGACATGACCGGGCGTCCGGTGCAGGCTACTGGAACAGCAGCACGATGCTGTCCACCACGCGCCGCCACAGGCCGCCGGCGGGAACGTCCATGAGGGCCACCAGCGGCCGCTCGGCCACCACCTCGTCGCCCACCTTCACCTGCACCGTGCCGTAGGCACGGCCCTTTTCGATGGGCGCCTCGATGAGCCGGTCCACCTGCATGTGGGCCTTGAGCCGCTGGCGCTGGCCGCGCGGCAGGGTGACGTAGAAGTCCTCGGCCAGGCCCAGCGGCAGCTCGCCGGGCTCGCCCTTCCACGCCCGCATGCGGGTGAGCTCCTCGCCGGCGGCATACAGGCGCACGGTGTCGTAGAACCGGAAGCCGTAGTTGAGCAGGGCGCGCGAGACGCTCACCCGCGCCTCCTCGCTGCGCGTGCCCAGCACCACCGAGATGAGCCGCATGTCGCCCTTGACCGCCGAGGTGATGAGGCAGTAGCCGGCCGACTCGGTGTGCCCGGTCTTGACCCCGTCCACCCGGTCGTCCAGCCACAACAGGCGGTTGCGGTTGGACTGGCGGATGCCGTTGTAGGTGTACTCCTTGATCCGGTACCACTTGTAGTACTCGGGGAACTCGGTGATGAGCGCGCGCGTGAGCCGGGACAGGTCGCGCGCGGTGCTGTAGTGATCCTTGTGCGGCCAGCCGGTGGCGTTGACGAAACGGGTGTTGTCCATGCCCAGG
>JALSIK010000294.1 GCA_026990045.1 Chromatiales bacterium
TCGGTGTAGTCGTAGCGGTCGGGGACGGTGGCCTGGAGAGTGCGCTTGTCGCCGTCGAGGGGGATGGTGAATTCCCCGTCCCCGTGGGCGTCCACCAGGACGCGGAAGGTGAAATGCCCGGTGACGGTGACCTCGCGCACGGGCCAGTAGAAGTCCACGTGGCGCACGGCGCCGGCCTCCACCGCGGGCAGGACCAGCATCTCGTCCAGGCGCACCACCCGGTCCTCGCTCTCGCCGGGACGGGGGATGACGAATTCCGCCTCGGCCACGCTGCGCCGGGGCAGGAAGCGGGAGAAGGTCACCCGGCCCCACAGGACCATGTTGGTCCGGCCCGGGTCCCAGGGCGATGAGGTGTAGTCCTCGCGCAGGAACCGGGCCTCGGCCTCCATCCCGAAGTCGAACAGCGCCTCGTAGACCCGGGGCAGCTCGCGGGAGACGTACCAGGGATCGAAGACCTGGACCCAGCCGGGGGCGGGCCCGGCTGGGCCGTCCCAGGGGACCTCTTTCCGGTGGCGGAGGCGGACCTTGGCGGGTTTTTCGTGGGGCCCGTAGGGCGTGCCGAGGAAGCTGGTTTCGTAGGGGTCGCGGCCGAAGTAGCCGTAGCGCAGGGCCTTCTCCAGCGGGGAGTCCTCGTACTGCTCCAGGACGAGGCCGGCGGCCAGGCCCAGGCCCAGGCTGACGAGGAAGAGCACGGCGCCGGCCCCGGTGACGGCGGTCCCGGCCCCGGCGGCGGTGCCCACGCGCGCGGCGGCGGCCACGCGCGACAGCAGGGCGGCCAGGCCCCGGGTGCGGGCCATGCCCAGGGCGGTGATGCCCATGGCGCCGAGCTGGACCGCCTGCCAGAAGGCGCCCTCGCCGCGGCCGGTGCGCAGCAGCCGCTCCAGGTTGTGGACCTTGAGGCCCACCTCCAGCCACGCCGCCAGGTGGCCGGCCACCCGCGAGGCCGCACCCGAGACCTCGCGGGCGCGCTGCAGGGTGGAGAGCGATTGCGCGTGTTCGTAGAGGTTGCCGATGGGTTGGTTAGCTGCGCGTCGTATCTGCTCCGAAAACATTTCCACCGATTTGCCGGAAGCCTTCCGCGCCTGCCTGCCTATCCTCCGCCGGTACTCGTTCTCCCTCACCGCCAGGTGGGAGCGCAGGATTTCCTCGTGGGTCCCCAGCGCGGTCTCGACGAACCTGGCGGCGATGGCGAACGCCTCGCCGAGGCCGGCGGCGAGCTGCACGTAGGCGGGGTGGCGCTCGTCGAGGGCGCGCAGGGCCTGGCCCAGGGCCGAGGCCAGGTTGATGCACTGCACCGCCGCCACCAGGGCGCCGAAGCCGCGCCGGTAGACCAGCGAGTCCTGCAGGGCCTTGAAGGTGAAGGGGACGTCGGCGTCTTCCAGGCGCAGGTACTTGACCCGGATGCGCTGGTCCAGGCCGCCGGTGTCCGGGACGTGGCGGTACTGGTGGGGCACGTCGAAGGTCTCGGCGGGCCAGAGCCTCGACAGCGGGGCCTCGCCGACCTGGATTTCCAGCTCGGGCAGGTAGCGGGCGACGAGCTTGCGCACCCACTCGAAGTGCTCCAGGTCGTCCTCGCGGCTGGCGTTGGCCAGGGTCGAGACCAGGGAGGACACCGCGCGGGCGGCGAATTTCATCAGGGCCACGGCCGCGTCGCGGGCCAGGTGGCGCCCGTCGTCGGCGCCGTGGGGATGGTAGCGGCCGGTCTCCAGGCGCAGGGCCACCTGGGCGGTTTCCTCGTCGGGATTGCACAGGGCCCGGCCCAGGCCGGGCCCGTCGGACTCGGTGACCAGTTCCCGCAGGTAGTCGCGGCCGGCCTGGGTGGCGAGGTGCTCCAGCAGCTCGGCCATGATGGCCACGCCCATCACGCGCCGCTCGGGGATGTTGTCCTGGAGGTAGTCGGCCATGGCCGTACCGAAAGCCACGTGGCCGTCGCCGCTGTCCGCCAGCCACCGGACCAGGGCCTCCTCGGCGCGGGCGCGGTCCTCGTCGGCGGCGCGGGCGGCGTCTTCCCA
>JALSIK010000295.1 GCA_026990045.1 Chromatiales bacterium
TCATTTTGGGCCGTTGGACAAGGTTCGGGTACGCTCCCGAGGGCTCTGTGCTCGGAACAGGCAGTTTGAACGGATTGGCTGGCTGTCGGCGCATCCGCTGCGCAGGAAATCGTTCAGGGCGTGGGCACATAGCGGCTCTCCACGTCGGCAAGCAGGATCAGGCGCTGGCGGCCCCAGTCGAGGCGCATGCCGGTGCCGGTCAGGCGGTGCGGCCCGGCGGCAAGGCTGGCCCTGGCCGCCGTCTCGGCGCGGCGTTGCGGCGGCCGCACCCGCAGATCCCGGGTGCGCAGGTGCAGGGCGGGCTGGCCGTCGTGGGCGGCGCGCCGGGCGCTGACCGGGCCGCCCAGGTCGATCCGCTCGCCGCCCTGCAGGATCCGTCCGTGTTCGGCCTCCACCTCCCAGGGCGGCACGGTTTCGCGCACGGTGAGGCGGGGGTTGACGATGTCGATGCTGCCGTCGTCGGCGAAGTGTTCGCCGCGCTCGCCGCGCAGGGTGTGGCGGGGGCGGCCGTCGGGCGCGTAGACGGTGACGGTGAAGCCGTCCAGGAAATAGTCGGGCACGTGGCGGCGGGCCTCTTCGCCCTGGCGGGTCTCGCCGCGGAAGGTCTCCAGCAGCCAGCCGGCGTAGGCCGCCACCAGCAGCACGGCGATGAGGATCAGCAGGAGGTGGAGGCGGTTCATGCGAGAAAGCGCTGCAACTGGGCCTCGAAGGTGCCCTGGGCTTCCATGATCAGCTCGCACACGTCGCGGGCGGCACCGTGGCCGCCCGGGTGCGGGGTCTGCCAGTGGGCGTGCTGTTTGACCAGCGGATGGGCGTCGGCCACGGCGATGGCCAGCCCGGCGCGGCGCAGCACCGGCAGGTCCACCACGTCGTCGCCCACGTAGGCGGCCTGATCCGCCGTCAGGCCCAGCTTGGCCACCAGATCCTCGAAGGCCGGCCGTTTCTCCAGCCGCCCCTGATAGACGTGCTCGATGTCGAGGCTGGCCATGCGGTGGCGCACCACGTCCGATTCGCGGGCAGTGATGATGCCGATCTCCACGCCTGTATGATGCAGCATCTTCATGCCCAGGCCGTCACGCGAGTGGAAGGCCTTGTATTCCTGGCCATCGTCGCCCAGGAACAGGCTGCCGTCGGTGAGCACGCCGTCCACGTCGAACACCACCAGGCGGATGTGGGCGGCTTTTTCCAGAATGTCCTTCATCGTCTTCCCGTCTGTTTGCGTCTGCCGCTCAGGCCACGCCGGCGCGCAGCAGGTCGTGCATGTTCAGGGCGCCGATCAGGCGGCCTGCGGCGTCCACCACCGGCAGGGCGTTGATGCGCTTTTCATCCATCAGTTGCAGGGCTTCGGCGGCCAGCCGCTCGCCGGTGATGGTGCGGCAGGGGTGGGTCATCACGGCGTCGATGCGCAGGCTGTGCACGTCCACCCGGCCGTGGTCGAGCACCCGCCGCAGGTCGCCGTCGGTGAAGACGCCGATCACCCGTTCGTCCTCATCGGTGACGATGGCCAGGCCCAGGCCCTTGCGGGTCATCTCTACCAGCACCGCGTCGAGGGTGGCGCCGGGCGCGACGCGGGGCACGGCCTCGCCGGTGTGCATGATGTCGGCCACGTGCAGCAGCAGGCGCTTGCCGAGCCGCCCGCCCGGGTGGGAGCGGGCGAAGTCGTCGGCGGTGAAGCCGCGGCTTTCGAGCAGCGAGACGGCCAGGGCGTCGCCCATGACCAGGGTGGCGGTGGTGCTGGCGGTGGGCGCCAGGCCCAGGGGGCAGGCTTCCTTCTCCACGCTCACGTCCAGATGCACGTCGGCCTCGCGGGCCAGGCGGGATTGCGGATTGCCGGTGAGAGCGATGAGCGGCACGCCGAGGCGCTTGATGAGCGGCAGGATGGTGAGGATTTCGTCGGTCTCGCCGGAGTTGGAGAGGGCCAGCACCACGTCGTGCCCGGTGATCATGCCCAGATCGCCGTGGCTGGCCTCGCCGGGATGGACGAAGAAGGCCGGGGTGCCGGTAC
>JALSIK010000296.1 GCA_026990045.1 Chromatiales bacterium
GCCCCCCGGCGGGCAGCGACCTGCCGTCCAGCGCCACCACCTTGGCCGTGCCTTCCTTCTCCACCTCGTCGATGCGGATGACCGCGTGCAGCGGCACGTACAGGCGCTGCACCCCCTGGAACTCGCTGCGCAGGCGCTCCTCGGCCGGGTCGATGACACGCTGGGTGCGCTCGCCGAAGATGAGCCCCGCCACCTCCACGAAGCCCATGAGGCCGGCCGTGCCCACCTCGCGGGCGTACAGCTCGTAGGCCTGGCCCTGGTTGACGAAGATGACCCGGTAGATGCGCTTGCTGCCCATGTATTTCTCGCTCCTGCAGCCGCTGCCCGTTACTCAATGGCGGCAGGCGGCGGCCAGTTCAAGCCGGCGCAGGGGCGGGTGCCCCGGCCGGCGCCGGTGGACCCGGGCGGCGAAGGCCCGGAACCGGGGCCGTGCCGGAACCTGGAACAGGTGGGTGCGGCCCGGCCGGTCGCTGGCCCCGAAGCCGGGCAGCGGCACCCGCGCCCCGGGCCAGGCGGCGGCCACGTCCGCCCACAGGTCCTCGCGGCGGCGGCCGTCCACCGTGTACCACAGCTCCCGGGGCCGCAACAAGCCACGCGCGTGATCCAGGTGCCAGTGGACCCGCCCCACCGGCGACAGGTGGTGGGCCACGCGCGCGGCCAGGCCGCCCGGCCCCAGGGCCGAGCCCACGTAGAGGTACCAGCCGGGGCGGACCTCCAGCAGGCCCAGCCGGCCCACGTGGACCTGTCCCGCCCGGACCGCGTCGAGCACCAGCACGTAGGTGCCGGGCGCCGCCGGCGGCATTCTTTTCCGTTCCATGGCCCCGCAGTGTAGAACGCTTTCCGGGCCTCCACGTACGTCGTACCCGGTCTTGGCCACCGCCGGCACCGGTGGTAGGCTGGCCGCGCCAGCCGCAGGCGGATACCTGAAGGACGATGAAACAGGACTCCCTGGAGTTGGCCACCCGCGGCCGCGGCAGCTACGACATCACCGAGCGGGTGGCGGCGGTGGTGAGCGGCAGCGGCGTGCAGGCCGGCCTGTGCCACGTGTTCGTACACCACACCAGCGCCTCGCTCATGCTGTGTGAGAACGCCGACCCCGACGTGCGCCGCGACCTGGAGGCGTTCATGGCCCGCCTGGTGCCCGACGGGGACCCCCTGTTCCGCCACACCGCCGAAGGGCCCGACGACATGCCGGCCCACGTGCGCACGGTGCTCACCCAGACCGGGTTGGCCATCCCGGTGCGCGACGGCCGCCTCGCCCTGGGCACCTGGCAGGGGATCTACCTGTGGGAGCACCGCACGCGGGGCCATCGCCGGCGAATCACGGTGACGGTGGTGGGCTGATTCCGGATCTCAGCCCCCGGTTTCCGGGGACGCCGGGAAGGCCACGCCGGTGCCGCCGTGGCCGCAGTAGCCCCGCGGATTCTTCGCCAGGTACTGCTGGTGGTACTCCTCGGCGAAGTAGAACACCGGCGCCGGCAGGATCTCGGTAGTGATGGGACCGAAGCCGGCCGCACCCAGGGCCTGCTGGTAGCGCTCACGCGAGGCCTCAGCGGCCTGGCGCTGGGCCGCCGTGGTCCAGTAGATGCCGGAGCGGTACTGGGTGCCCACGTCGTTGCCCTGGCGCATGCCCTGCGTGGGATCGTGGCCTTCCCAGAATCTCACCAGCAACTGCTCGTAGCCGACCACCGCTGGATCAAACACCACGCGCACCACCTCGTTGTGGCCGGTCAGGCCGGAGCACACCTCCTCGTAGGTGGGATTGGGGGTGCCGCCGCCGGCGTAGCCCACGGCGGTGACGTACACGCCCTCGGTCTCCCAGAACAGGCGCTCGGCGCCCCAGAAGCAGCCCATCCCGAACAGGGCCGTCTCCAGCCCCTCGGGCCAGGGGGGCTGCATGGGGTGGCCGGAGACGTGATGCCGCTCCGGCACCGGCAGGGGGGTCTCCCGGCCGGGCAGCATTTCCTCCGCACGGGGCAGGTGAAGCCTCTTTCC
>JALSIK010000297.1 GCA_026990045.1 Chromatiales bacterium
CGCCGCGACGAGGCCAACATGCCCGGCTCGCGGCGCGAGGTGGCCAACGCCAAGGAAGAGGGCGTGCAGTTCCTGTGGAACCGGCAGCCGGTGGAGATCGTGGGCACCGCCGGCGTCGAGGGCGTGAAGGTGGTCACCACCCGCCTGGGCGAGCCCGACGAGCGCGGCCGGCGCAAGCCCGAGCCGGTCCCCGGCTCCGAGGAGATCATCCCGGCGGACCGGGTCATCATCGCCTTCGGCTTCCGCCCCAGCCCGGCGCCGTGGTTCGAGGACCTGGGCATCGAGACCGACGAGCGCGGGCGGGTGCGCGCCCCCGCCGACCAGGACTGCCCCCACCAGACCACCCACCCCAAGGTCTTCGCCGGCGGCGACATGGTGCGCGGCTCCGACCTGGTGGTGACGGCCGTCTACGAAGGCCGCCGGGCCGCAGAGGGTATCCTCAGCTATCTCGGTGTATAGCGGTCCTTGCAAGACAAGGCCGGCCGGGCGCGAAGCGTGCAGGCACCGCAGACAGCACAGATTCTAGCGGCTGGCCGCTAGCTGCCAGGCATTTTACCTGGCAGTTGCATAAAATCTGCGAGGCATCGTGCTTTCGTGCCTCGACGGCAGGTGCCGGGGCCCCGGCCCCGGGGGGGTGCCGGGTGTCACCCGGGGTGATATCCGGCAACGCGCTCGTTGGCCGTGACACGGGCAGGAAATCCGCCCGGTGCACCCCCCTCACCCCGGCCCTCTCCCCCGCGATGCGGGGGAGAGGGGGCGGAAAATCCGGTCCCGGCGCCGGCCCCTGCGGCAGGCGAAAAGACGGTCCCCTCTCCCGCCGGGAGAGAGGGACAGGGTGAGGGGATCGGAACACGGGTTTTCCCTGTCCGGGCAAATCCCTCCTGACCCATCCACCCCCAGGGAGGGAATTTATGCAACGATCAGGTTTATTTGACCGTGGACACACTCAAGAACGACCGCTTTCTGCGTGCGCTGCTGCGCGAGCCGGTGGACGTGACCCCGGTGTGGATGATGCGCCAGGCCGGGCGCTACCTGCCCGAGTACCGGGCCACCCGCGAGCGCGCCGGGAGCTTTCTCAACCTGTGCCAGACGCCGGAGCTGGCGTGCGAGGTCACCCTGCAGCCGCTGGCGCGCTTCGACCTCGATGCCGCCATCCTGTTCTCGGACATCCTCACCATCCCCGACGCCATGGGCCTGGGCCTGTACTTCGCCGAGGGCGAGGGCCCGCGCTTCGAGCGGCCGGTGCGCACCGCCGCGGACATCGACCGCCTGGCGGTGCCCGACATGGAACGGGACCTGGGCTACGTGCTGGAGGCGGTGCGCCTCATCCGCCGCGAACTCCACGGCCGCGTGCCCCTCATCGGCTTCTCCGGCAGCCCGTGGACCCTGGCCACCTACATGGTGGAGGGGGGCGGCAGCAAGGACTTCGCCCGGGCCAAGGGCATGCTGTTCGAGCGGCCGGCGCTCATGCACCGGCTGCTGGCGGTGCTGGCCGAGGCCGTCGCCGCCTACCTCAACGCCCAGGTGGCGGCCGGGGCCCAGGCGCTGATGATCTTCGACACCTGGGGCGGCGTGCTCACCCGGCGCGACTTCCGCGAGTTCTCCCTGGCCTACATGGCCCGGGTGGTGGCGGCGCTCACCCGCGAGCGCGAGGGCCGGCGGGTGCCGGTGATCCTGTTCACCAAGGGCGGCGGCTGCTGGCTGGAGGAGCTGGCCGACACCGGCGCCGACGCCCTGGGCCTGGACTGGACCCAGGACCTGGGCGAGGCCCGCCGCCGCGTGGGCGACCGCGTCGCCCTGCAGGGCAACATGGACCCCACCGTGCTCTACGCCTCGCCCGGGCGCATCCGCCGGGAGGTCGCGGAGATCCTGGACAGCTTCGGCCCCGGCACCGGCCACGTCTTCAACCTGGGCCACGGCATCCAGCCCGGCGTGGACCCGGAACACGCCCGCGTGTTCGTGGACGCCGTGCACGAGCTGTCCCGGCCGTACCA